>JBBJOD010000133.1:0-10177 GCA_037721715.1 Chitinophagaceae bacterium
CCCGGCATCGGTATATAACAATTCTACGTTCTCATCGATCCTGAACCACTCCCCATAGTCGACTATGGAAAATTGAGGCATAACACCCAGGGCGTCTTCAATAGAATACATCGGTGGCAAAGGGGGAAGGTCCTCAGCCCTTCTGCGTTTATTAAGATATTTTACATCGTCTTCATGGATCTCGGCAGAGTCCTGGAGCAGGATACACGTGAGGGCTTGGGTGGCTGGTGTACAGTAGATAGCGTTTCTAAAACCATCTTTATATAATTTAGGGATCAAACCACTGTGATCAATATGCGCATGCGACAGTATCAGGCAATTTATTTCCTTCACATCAAAACCCCATTCCCTGTTCATCGCGTCTGTCTGTTTCCCCATACCCTGGAAGAGTCCGCAATCCAGCAGGTACTTGTTTCCAGTATTTAGGGTGAGCAGGTGCTTGGAGCCTGTTACGGTTCGGGCTGCACCATGAAAAGCAAGTTTCATATGAGTGATTTAATTGGGCTGCCAGCATTCACCTTTCGGCCATCAGCCACCAGTTTATAATCTTTATTCCGTCGATTACCGGGAAGATTTCTTTTTAAAAGACCAGGTAATATAAAATGTAGCGACAACTTCTCCAGCCTTATTTTTTCCGATTGATTTCGCCCGAATGATATTACCCTGACCGGACTCTATGGCATCTGCAATTGTTTGCCGGATCAGTTCACCATCTTCACAAATGAAGATAGTTATATCTGTGGCTTTTTTTATAAAACTTCCTTCAATAGCAGTAACCAACATGGATACGGGTGGATTGATTTTATAGAGATGTGCCATGGCCAGGGCACCAGTACTCATCTCGGCAGCCATACCCAGGCATGCGAAGTAAGTAGATCTGAAAGGATTTTGAGAAAACCATTTATACGGAACGGAAACAGCACAAAAACTGCTCTCCAATTCTCGGATTTTAATACCGGCGAAATATGCACTGGGAAGTTTTGAAAACAAGAACATCCTGAATTTTACAGGATGCTTCATCAGTTTTATAAATGTTTCTAAGTTGGTGTTCATTGGCTCGATTAATAGTTATACAGTTAATTGTTCCGACGTTTTCCGTTTTTAAATGCTTCCCTGGCTGCAGCTACAGGTTGTTTAACGAGACTTCAATACTCATTATACCCTTAAAAGCCTGTTAGAGTGCTTGCGCCAATTCTAAAAAGTAAATGTGCTTCTTCCTTTGCGCCCGCTGAGTTTCATCCATTGCGATTCCTGTTTTTGCCATTTCCTTCCTCCTGTCACTTACTAAAGGCAGTTGGATTGATGGCCGTACGATTCCAATTTAAAAGAAATTCTAATACCTTTCTCCTATTGTAGCTTTTGCCCTGTTCCAGGTATTCTGAGTCCTGCGTATGGACTCGGTTGCCATTTTCATCAATAATTAAGAATACCGGGAAACCAAAACGCTGCGGGTACCCATACCTGGCCAGGATAGAGGTGTTTTTGTTTTCCGGGCTGTAATTAAGGTGATAAACAATATAATCAGACCGGAGCAGTGAGTCAACCTGCACATCGCTTTTACAAAACCTGCTGAACTCTATGCACCAGCTGCACCAATTACCTCCAGCCTGTATTATCAGGTTTTTTCGTTCTGTTTTAGCTTTTTTGATAGCATCGCTGATCTGCTTCTCAGCGTTGGCACCTGGATTATAAAGTTTCGCTACAGTTGGCTGGGCCATGATGGCCAGACCATGTAGAACCAATACAACCAGCAAAATCAATTTTGTATTCACTCTAAAAAAATTATGTCCAACTAGAAGCACTCTAAAGCGACAAAGATAAATATAACAAGGTATTCCTATTTCATGTAGGTTTGTTTCTTAATCAATTATGATGGATGTAGTGATCAGGAATACCTGGACGAAACAGGAAATTGCCGAAATATATAACTTGCCTTTACTTGAATTGATTTTTAAGGCCTCGTCTATCCACCAGAATTACCAGCAAATGGGTGAAGTGCAGGTGTGCACCCTGCTTTCCATTAAAACCGGCGGATGCCCTGAAGATTGTTCCTATTGCCCTCAAGCTGCCAGGTATAATACGGGCCTTGATGTACAGGCTTTGATGAAAACAAGTGAAGTACTTGCAATTGCACAACAGGCAAAAAAGGCGGGGTCCACCCGCTTTTGTATGGGCGCAGCCTGGCGGGAAGTAAGGGACAATAAAGATTTTGAAAGAGTGTTAGAAATGGTGAAAGGCGTGAATGAAATGGGAATGGAAGTTTGCTGCACTATGGGCATGCTTACTGAAGAACAGGCAATTAAATTGCAGGATGCAGGCTTACATGCATACAATCATAATATTGACACTTCAGAAGAACACTACCAGGATATTATAACTACCCGCACGTATAACGACCGTTTGCAAACTTTAGGTAATGTTCGCAAAGCAGGTATCAGCGTATGCAGCGGTGGCATTATTGGCATTGGAGAAACACATGAAGACCGGATCGGCATGTTGTATACGCTTTCCACACTGCCACAACATCCGGAAAGTGTACCTGTTAACGCACTGGTCAGTGTGAAAGGAACACCCCTGCAGGATAACCCAAAGGTAGACACCTGGGATATGGTAAGAATGATTGCTACAGCAAGGATCCTGATGCCTAAGACAATGGTTCGCCTGAGTGCCGGCAGAACGGAAATGACAGTTGCCGAGCAGGCCCTTTGCTTTCTGGCTGGAGCAAATTCTATATTTGCCGGAGACAAGTTATTAACAACCCCTAATCCAAGCTATGATGAAGACAGCGCCATGTTCCAGTTATTGGGATTAAGGCAAAGGAAAGCTTTTAAAGAAGAGCTGGATCATAGTCATTCATACCCGAATTCCCAGTCAGCCTATAACCTCGCGGGCACTTCGTAAACCTACCAATGTTGCTACACCCCCATCCAGTCAAGTCGAATACTCCTGCAAAAAGTTGGTTTGAATTGATAAGACATTGAAGTACTGGTGTCAGGATGTTATTTGGAAAAGCTACCTGTACGAGACCTGGTGTATTCATTTAACATGATATTAAGTCCAAACTGGTTGTAAGCCGTATTGTTCTGGTAGTATGCTCTTGCATAACGAATTTCAAGCTTACGGAAAAGTATTCCTACACCTAGTGAAAACCCGTTAAACCCGTTGGTAGTGTTATAAAGATTCAATTCATTGCGGCGCAAATGGTTGTAAGCTGCTGTTATCTCTATTTTATCATCCACAAAGAACTGCGACGCAACAATAAAATGACTGAAAATTTTTTTGAAAACCTGGCTGTTTCTTTTGTTACCCTGGTTGTACCCATTTTCGTTATTGAAGGTGGTATCATTATAGAACAGGTTAAATTGGTGAAGGTGGTGCGCTGTAATAGAAAATTGTATAGGGGCTTTTGATAATCGCCGGGTTAAACCTATTTCAAGATCAAAAGGAAGCCCGTCTGCCTGGGTACCATCATATCTTTTTATCTGGATGCCCATGTTTTTCATCACTAAAGAAGCCTGGAACAATCGGGAACTGTCATAATAGGCCACCCCGGCATCCAATGCTATGCCGTTTGAATGGTATAAGCCATAGTTTGAACTGATGTATTTCAATGTGGCTCCATAATACCATTTACTCAAATAAGTTCGAGAACCAGCCACCTGAATTACATAGTCGCCGGGCCGGAAGTTGCCAAGTACGTTTCCCGCTGGATCTGTTTGAGGCAAGTTGCCGTAATCAAGGTAATGTAAGCCTAACGAAAAATTTGTTTCAAGCGCCTGGTGCCTGTACCCAGCCATAACATGGTAATTTTTAATACCTGCATACATAGCGTTAAATACGGTTGATACCTGTGCATGCATAGCCTGGCGTAAAAGCGCCGGGTTATTGAACGATAACCCGATATCGTTAGATAGATTCGAAAGATTAATGCCCCCTAAACCCGTTAGCTGTGGAGAGTTTGGCAGCTTCAAAAAGTTGAATATCGAATTGCCACCCAGGGTCTGGGCGCCAATAAACGAAGAAATGGATAGAAAAAATAATAATAATAACAGTTTAAACATGCCAATTTCAGTAAAAGCAATCTACCCCAAAATCTTAATTAAATCGTTTTATTACTTCTTATAATTGCTGTTTTGTACCTAAATTAAGAATGACATCGGGAGTATTCATTACCTGGGGGTTTATTTGAGTAGTGTGTGACATGAAAATCCCCCATGGAAATGGGGGATACTTTAACCCTTAAAACAACCAACATGAAAAACTTTGGTGCTGTTATAAATAACGTGCTACCATCCATTTTGTTCTAGCTTATTGTTAAAGGAATACTAAGATGATTTTTATACCAAAGCAAGTTCCAACACCTGTTGCATGTTCTTAACATAATGAAATTTCAGCCCTTTGATGAAAGCGGAATCTATTTCCAGTATGTCTTTTTCGTTTTGCCAACATAAAATGATCTCTTTTAACCCTGCACGTTTCGCTGCAAGCACTTTTTCCTTAATACCTCCTACCGGCAGAACTTGTCCTCTTAAAGTGATTTCCCCTGTCATTGCCATGTAAGGTTTCACTTTACGTCCAGTGAATGTAGAGGCAAGTGATGTTAACATGGTAACGCCGGCACTTGGCCCATCTTTGGGAACGGCCCCTTCCGGAACATGGATGTGTACATTCTTTTTGTTGAAAATCATTGGATCGATGTCAAACCTTTTTGCATTTGCCTGCAAATAGGTTAACGCAGTGCTGGCACTTTCCTTCATCACATTACCGAGGTTCCCGGTCAGTTGCAGGTCGCCTTTTCCTTCACTCATGGCACCTTCAATAAAGAGGATATCCCCCCCTACATACGTCCAGGCAAGTCCGACAGCCACGCCAGCCATGTTGGCGGCTTTGTATAAGTCGTTGCTGTATCTTGACCTTCCCAGGATCTTCTCAACATCCGCCAAAGAAAGGCTGGATTTTAATTTGCCTTTTGTAGCATATTCTTTTGCTTGAGACCGCATGATGGAAGCCAGTTGCCGGTCAAGCTCCCTGACACCACTTTCGCGGGTGTATTCTTCAATCACCTTTTCCAACAGTTTGTCAGTTATTTTGAAATTGATATTTTTGAGGCCATGCGCATCTTTTTGCTTTGGAATCAGGTGGCGTTTGGCAATCTGGGTTTTTTCTTCAATTGCATAACCGCTAAGGTCAATAATCTCCAGGCGATCGCGCAATGCGGGTTGGATATTGGCAATATTGTTCGCGGTGGCAATAAAGAGTACTTTACTAAGGTCATATTCCAGTTCCAGGTAGTTGTCGTAAAATGTATGATTTTGTTCAGGGTCCAGCACTTCCAGGAGTGCAGAAGAAGGGTCGCCCCGGAAATCACTGCCTACCTTGTCGATTTCATCCAGGATCATCACCGGGTTTGATGATTTTATTTTCCTGATAGATTGAACGATCCTGCCTGGCATAGCGCCAATATAGGTTTTACGGTGGCCACGTATTTCGCTCTCATCATGCAGTCCGCCTAAACTAAGCCTTACATATTTTCTTCCTATTGAATTGGCAATGCTTCTACCCAGTGAAGTTTTACCAATACCTGGAGGGCCAACAAAGCAAAGTATAGGGCTTTTCATGTCGCCCTTCAACTTTAGTACGGCAAGATATTCGAGAATCCGTTCTTTAATTTTGTCCATGCCGTAATGATCGTTGTCCAGCACTTTCCGGGCTTTTTTTAGATCATAAAGGTCTTCAGTATAATCCTGCCAGGGCAGATCAAGCATCAGGTCAAGGTGATTGTATACAACCGAATAATCCGGAGTGCTTGGATGCATACGCTCTAACTTTTCGATCCCCTTTTTGAACATTTCCTTCGCCGCAATCGGCCACTTTTTAGTATCAGCCTTTTTCAACATCTCTTTTACTTCGCGCTCGTTGGTATCGCCTCCACCCAATTCATCTTTGATGCTTTTGAGCTGTTGTTGAAGAAAGTAATCTCGTTGCTGCTTGTCCAGCTCCGTACGTGTTTTATTAGTGACCTTGTTTTTCAGTTCAGCAAACTGAAGCTCTCTCTGCAACAACTGCATAAGGAGATCTGCTCTTGATTTAATACTGTTTAGTTCCAGCAGCTGTTGCTTATCTGCAAGATCTGTGCTCAGGTTACTGCTTACGAAATGAATCAGGAACGACGGGTTTTCAATATTTTTCAAGATGATGGCCGCTTCTGAGGGGAGATTCGGCGATAAGCTAATAATTTGAGAGGCCAGGTCTTTGATATTTGATACATAAGCTTCGAAATCCCTGTCCGTAGGAGCATCTTCCTCTTCCAGCGCTTCAACTGTTCCTTTAAAGAAAGGGTCTTCTGCCGTTATTGATTTCACTTTGAAACGACGTTTGCCCTGAATAATGATCGTTGTGCCGCCATCCGGCATCTTTATTAATTTGGCAATCTTTGCAATAGTACCTACTTCTTCAAGATCATTAATTGACGGGTCTTCTACATTACTGTCTTTTTGCGCAACTACGCCCACCAATTTGTCAGCTTTGTATGCCTCGCTCACTGCCTTAATGCTCTTATCACGTCCTACGGTTATTGGCAAAACCACTCCAGGAAAAAGTACTGTATTCCTTAAGGGCAAAATCGGAAGTTCCGCTGGTATCGCTATATCCAGCCCATCATCCGCATCATGTTCATTCAGTGGAATGATGGGTAAAAAATCCATATCGTCTTCCGGCTTAAACAAATATTTCGTTTGATTCATATTTCTTATTCAATGACAAAATAACACCTGCAGGTGAAAAATCCTATAAAATTAAGAGAAAGCTATATGAGTCAAGATTAATGCCAGTATAAAATACAAAGGGAAAGTTACAGCATCGAAATCGCGGAGCAGGCAGAATTTCTGCGCGATATACATTTCCATGTAGTTTGGTTCAACGGCCGCCATGCCTTGAAAAAACAAAACCCTCTCGCATTGCGAAAGGGTTGCAAAATTAAGAAATTCAAACTTACAATATTCTTAAACCGATGCTGAGTTGAAAACCCTGGCTTTTCCATTCGTCTTTATTATCAACGTCTCCAATGTCCTTTAAGCCAATTACATAACGACCACCTATCTTAAAATTTGCGATGTTTATCTGTATGCCAGCAAGCATGCTCAAATCTCCATTGTTAAAAGCTTTCTTACCATTTGTTAACAGGTTATCATCCTTGTTTAACAAGATGCCGAATTGCGGACCTGCCTGCAGTGTAAACAATTTTGTAGGAGAGTAATTCAGCAGGATGGGAATGGAGAGATAGTTAAGAGATATATCTTTTAAATTACTTGAACTAACCAAATTATTATAATTTGAATCAACCTTTGTGTTATACTGGTTAAATAATACCTCTGGTTGTATCTGCCATTTTTCTCCTACTTTGATGGCAGCAAAACCACCTAAGCTGTAACCAAACCGAAATTCGTCTTTGAAAGACTGGCCGTCAATCTTGGTAATGTTTGTACCTCCTTTGATACCTGCCTGGAGGAAAGGCGTACTTTGGGCAAAAGACATTGTAGACAAAACTACCAATGCGATCAGGAGTGTAAGCAACTTTGTTTTCATAATTGATAATTTATTTATCAATATTAATTCAACTTATATGCCAGTCAAAAATTTCGATGTTAAATTATATAAAATTAACGGGGCCGTTTTCAAGGTAAATTAACTGTTGGAACTGAATAGATTGTATAAACAATATTGCATGTTTTTCCAAGCGTCCATTCCTTATAATGTTATTAATGCACAATAAATTTGGATCACTTGTTCTTGAAATAACAAATTAGCCTGAAGTATATATTTCTGCAGCTACTATCGTGTATAATAAAAAAAAGTTACGTTTATAACCCAGTGGCAACATGCAAAACAAAGTCGCAGAAATTACAATTTAGTTGGAAAGGTAGAACCGGTTTGCAGGCTCTACCGGAAGCGTGAATACCATACGGCATATTTTCCAGGGAAATTTGACAGCACCAAATAATTGGATCCATCAAAAACTGTATCCAAAAGTAACGGAATGAACATTATTGACTCGTTTATCAGCCTGGTGCAAATAGTAATCAATCAACAGCTGAGGCAAAACGTAGAACCTGCCACGCATATACTCTAACTGCAGCACACAGGTTGCCGATTGAAAGTGCAGGCCACTTTTATCTGTGATATTTTGATTTGCCGGTAAAATGTTGTTATTGATAAAACGCGAGTTGCTGCTAAAGGAAGTATTGAATCCAAAGTTCTGCGTTCCACCCGAAATCAATAATACAGGTGTAATGGAAAACATGTCCAGGTTGTTAAAAATTTTAAACCATTCAAAACTATGCCTTACTGAGAACAGCATAGAAAGATCTTTGATTGATTCATCGTGACGAATATTTATCGTTTTTTTACCGTTCGCATTTATTCTTTTCATGTATACTTCTACCTCCGTTTGCTCAACCTTCGTTTTGCTTCCCCATCCGTAGCTGACTGCCAATCCCGGCTCGAGCCACCATTTTTTATAACTAAAGAAAGTATATAATTCATTTTGGATAGGCGTAGTATAAAATGAAAGTTTATCCCTGGTAAAATACCTGGTGAAACTTACCCCGGTAGCAAAATGTTTCGACTTTACCAAATGATAGGATGAACTCAAAGCATACTGATATGCATGCAACTTACCCGCTTCCTGTAGCAGGTAACCAGTGGCAGACAGACCAAAACCGGATTTGTGAAAGTAGCTGACTTCTGGAACATACAGCGCCTTTTTCCCGACAGTAAAATCATAAGTAGCTTTATTAGTGAAGTTGAAAAGTCCTGTTCCGATTCCTGCACTGACTATGAAGTAGCTTCTAGGCTGGGTGAGTGAATCAAGGTATGCATCGAAGCCTTGCATCAGTGAATCAAAGACTGCGGTTGTATCGGCTCCTGCAAAAAGTGCATCAAGCCGCGACTGCTGAGCATTGAGCACGTTGCCAAAAGACAAACTAAGTGCAAAAATAAAAAGCGTAAAAAAATGCTTCATGCAGATCCGTGGATTACATTTATACTACGCACATTTAAACGCCGGTTAGACGGATAAAGTTGCCTTTGGTTCAAAAAATTGCTGTAGATTAAAAATCGACGTTTATAAGTTTGATGCCTTACACTTCAGTTCTTCCTTCGCACGCCCTAAACTTACTAAATTATATTGATCCGGCTTCATGCATACCTTTGACATTTGTCACATAGCATTACCATAACCATGCTGAACAAAAAGCATTCATTTAAAAATTAAGCACGTATTAAAATACGTACCTATTTCAATACAGGTGTATTTACCAGCAGTTATACCAGTTCAATAACAGTTATTTCCGGTAGAATGCCTACCCTGCCCGGATAACCTATAAAACCATAACCCGGATTAACATATAATTTCTGACGGCCTTTCTCGTACAACCCTGCCCATTGTTTGTACATAAACTGCACCGGGCTCCATTTCAGTCCAGGCAGGTTGATTCCGAACTGCATTCCGTGTGTATGTCCGGCAACCATCAGGTCAATATCAGGATAACCAGTTCTAACCTGTGCGTCCCAATGACTTGGGTCGTGGCTCATCAGTATCTTGAACGGCAATGTTTCAGCACCTGGGTATGCCTTTTCCATTTTTCCATACTTAGGAAACCGGCCTTTTGCACTCCAGTTTTCAATACCAAGGAGTGCAATTCTATCCCCGTTCTTTTCAAGCACGGTGTGTTCATTCATTAACAGTTTCCAGCCCAATGCTGAATGAACTTCTTTAAGCATGGTGAGGTTGTTCATCTTAGCTTCAACGCTATCCCACTTAACGTAATCGCCATAATCGTGATTACCAAGGGTTGAAAAAACACCAAGCGGGGCCTTTATCCTGTTAAACACCTGCACATACCCTTCCATTTCCGATGCACGATCGTTTACAAGGTCACCAGTGAATAACACCAGGTCGGGATTTTCTTTCAATATTTTATCCACCCCTTTCTCAACTGCCTGTTTATCTGTAAAACTGCCTGAATGAATATCGCTGATGTGAATAATTTTGGTTCCCCTGAATCCCAACGGTAAATTTTCAAAAGATCTTTTAACGCGTTTTACCTGGTAATTGTATGTGTTTGAGAAGCCATATACGAGTGAACCAAACAATGTTCCACACAGGCCACTCCCTAAC
>JBBJOD010000134.1:0-10170 GCA_037721715.1 Chitinophagaceae bacterium
ATTATATCCGTCAATCTATGATTGACATGACACTAGCCGTAAAATTCAATTCAAAGATCGACTCTGCGTTGAGTTTACCATCGAAAATATTTGAGAAAACGGGAGACAGCGCATACTTGGTATCATTTATTACCTGGGTGGCATAACTGATTACTTCAGCCGGCTTATTTACGTATTGGTAAAACCGGCTCAGGAGTGCCCTGGCAGTACCTTTGACCGCCTGCGATCTGTTATCGCCGAATGTTTCAGGCAATAAATCCAGCGCTTTCAACAGGTCTTTCTCCACCTGGTCGTAGGAAGCTTGTAAGGTAGGCCTGGATGGGAACGCGGTTTCGTCGATTTTAACAGAGGGCGTCGTTACAATCGGCACACCCATCGTTCCAATCACACCGGGCACTCCACCATACAATCTGGTTAGATCAAAATACGCGAGGCCTCTTACAAAATATGCTTGTCCCAGGTACTTATTTTTGTCTGCCTCCACTGCGTTTGCTATCAGTGGCACATATGCGATGATATTGTTTGCCTGGTTTACTGCCCTGTATGCGCGGTACCAAAAATTGTAATTCTCGGTATTGCCCCCTGTTACAACGTAAGTGTCCATTTCGCGGTAGAAATCCCAGGTACCAACACTCTGTGCAATATCAGAAGATACATCGCTGATGATCTGGTAATTACGACCGTAATAGTTTCCATGCTGCAATTCATTATATAGGCCTGCAACTGCCGCTTCTGCGCCTTTCTTATTAGTGATTGCCGCGTCTTCGTCAATGGAGGTTTCGGGTTTTTGGTCTAGTACTTTTTTACAGGCATTCAGCATCAACAACGAAGAAACCAGCACTGCAAAAGAAAAGTATTTTACCTGGGTGTTAATTGCCCTCACCTGGTAAACGGTAACAACACTTGTTATAATTGAATTATTTCTCATGAAAATGAATTAAACGTTTAAAAACCAATATTAAAGCCAGCCATGAAAGTTCTTGACTGAGGCATAGAGAAAAATTCAATTCCCTGTGTCAGTGCATTCGATGCCGTTCCCGTTAACTCAGGGTCTAAGCCGGTATAATTGGTAAAGGTGAATACGTTTTGTCCGGATACGTAGATTCTTGCATTAGACATGCCGGCTTTGCGCAGCAGCGAAGCGGGAAGCGTATAACCAAGCGAGAGATTCTTCAGGCGCATATAAGAACCGTCTTCCAAAAACCTCGAAGGCCTTAGGTCTGCCGCATAGTTGGCCGCGTTTAGGCGTGGCACCCTGGTTACATCACCATCTCTTTGCCACCTCGCCAACTGGCTTCCGGAAAATTGGGAAGCCCTTGTGCCGCCGTGTTCGAGAAAGAAAAGGTTCCAGTTAAGTTGTTTGTTTCCGGAACTATATTGAAAGAAAAACATCAGGTCAAAATTCTTGTAGTTCAGCGTGTTGGTGAAGCCACCAAAAAACTTCGGATTAGCGGTACCAACGATCTTCCGGTCTACGTTCGGATCAAACTTACCATCGCCATTTACGTCCGTAAAAATAGGAGCGCCGGTTTTAGGGTTCAAGCCGGTTTGCTCATGCAGGTAAAATGAAAACATTTCACCGCCTTCCTGGTAATTATAAATGTCGCGGTTGTATACAAAGAAAGGAGCCGCCAGTTTAGTCAATTTGTTTTTGTTGGTGGCAATATTGAAACTGGCTGTCCAGTTTAAACCACTTTTGCTACGAAAAACATCACCGCTTATTGCCAGTTCAAATCCCCTGTTTTGCATCTTGCCATAATTCTGAAAGAGGTTCTCGAAGCCGGTGGTTCTTGGAACGGGTACTGCCAGCAAAAGGTCTTCGGTGTTTTTGTTGTAGTAATCTGCAGTTATGTTCAACCGGTGATCGAACAGCGAAAAGTCGAGGCCGAAATCGGTCTGTTTGGTGGTTTCCCACTTAAGTTCAGCGTTTGCCAATTGGGTAGGACTTATTCCGGGAATAGAACCGTAAGAGCCGTTCACAGTAGACGTGCCGCCGCCCCATAAACCCAACGACTGGAAATCATTGATACCGCTCTGGTTTCCGGTGATGCCGTAACTGGCCCTTATTTTCAGACTGCTCAGAAATTCGACATTACTGAGAAATTTTTCCTCGGAAAGTACCCATCCCACTGCTGCGGAAGGAAAAGTTCCCCATTGATTACTTTGTCCAAACCGTGAAGATCCATCCCTGCGCACATTGATAGTAGCGAGGTATTTGTTTTTGTAATCATAGTTTACCCGGCTGAATAAAGAAGCAATTCCATAACTGGTCGTTGTAGAACTGGCAGTCTGTACGGCTGCAGCGCTTATTTTACGAAAATCGTCACTGGGAAATTGCGTGCCGGTAGCGGTAGTGCTGGAGGTGCGTGATTCCTGTGCGGAAGTTCCTAGGAGCACATTGAAAGAATGTTCGCTGAGCTTAAATTGGTAAGTCAGCGTATTTTCCTGAATCCAATTTATGTTGTTGCCCACGATCGATTGCGCTGAGCCGTTAACGGTAGAACCCGCGTTGGTGAAGCTGTCGTCGTAGAGGCTTTCCTCCACATTGCTGTAATCCAGGCTAAAGCTCGACTTGAATTTCAGACCACGCAGGATCTCATACTCTCCATACACTGAACCCAGCAAACGGTTGGTCATCATAGAAATGTCTGAATGTTCAATGGCCGCGAGCGGACTTTCAAATGTTCCGAATTTTGTATATGAACCATTGGATTGATAATAGGGTAAGTTAGTTGGAAAGAAAAAAGCCCCTTCCAAAGCTCCTGAAATGTTATCATCACTTCTGCCACGTGTCCGATTGTTCCTTGAATATAAAATGTTGGTGGCAATTTTTAATTTGTCAAGTGGAACGAAGTCAAGGTTTATCCGAAAAGTGTTTCTTTTAAAGTCAGAGTTTTTGAGCATTGCTTCCTGCAGGAAGTTATTGGCAGACACCAGGTAGTGCATTTTATCGCTACCCCCACTGATAGACAAGTCAATGTTTCTCAGTGCACCGGTTCGGAATATCGGTTGGCCCCAGTCGGTATTTAGTGCATTATCCGGGTTGGCATAAGGCAACTTAAAAGCCACACCTTGTGGGTTGGTGGCAGTAATTGAACCGTACTGGTCAATCCAGTTATTGGTAGATGACTCGTTCATCAAACGCTCGAAAGTAGGTCCATCTACTACATCTGGTTTCTTTATGGCTTCTTGCTGGCCATAATACATGCCTGCAGTAATCTTGCCCTTTTTGTTTGATCCTCTTTTAGTGGTGATCAAAACAACCCCGTTTGCTGCGCGTGCACCATAAATAGCAGTTGCCGAGGCATCTTTCAGAATTTCGATGGATTGGATGTCCGCCGGGTTAATATCAGCAATAGGGCTGGTTACACTTCCGCCCAGGCCCAATGTAGCAAGGCTGTTGCTTTGAATAGGAATTCCATCAACCACGTATAAGGGATCACTTGAAGCGTTGATAGAAGAAGTACCACGAATACGAACAAAGACACCACCGCCGGGGGCGCCGGTGTTTGAATTAACCTGTACACCGGAAGCACGGCCCTGCAACAGCTGGTCTGTGCTCGGTGAAGGAATGTTTTCGATTTCTTTGGCACTGACAGAGGTGATGGCGCTGGTTAATGTTTTCCTGGTTTGCTGCCCATACCCTGTAACAACAATTTCACTCATGACCGTTGATGCTGACAACAGCGAAACGCTGACAAATGCCTGGTCACCTACCACCACTTCCTGGTCTCTATAGCCTACATGACGGATGATCAACGTAGCGTCTTTTGATGGCACTTTTAATTTGAAGGCCCCCTTTTCATCCGTGATGGAACCATATTTGGTTCCTTTAATCAACACGGAAACGGAAGGCAAAGGAGTACCCGCATCCTGTACGGTAACATTACCGGAAATCGTTTTTTCCTGTGCTTTTACCTCAAATAACGTTGCTATGCATAAAAGCAATAAAAGAAAACGCTTCATAAGCTGTTGGTTTGGTTGAAATTAATTAATGTAATGACATACAAAATGTATTCATTAGGCAAACGCGTTAGGGGGAGATGTAGGCTTGTTTTACAGCCAGTTTTCTCTCATGCAAAAAGGCTTAATGCATGAACATATAAAAAAATATATATGTTATTGTATAAAATGAAGGTAAAGGAAATCCCTAAATAAGATCTTTAATAATTCACATATTTTAAATTAAATATAACATCCGTTCTAGGAGGATTTGCTATTTTTTTTCGAACCTGAACTTTACAGCCGCATTTTTATTTTCACTGGCAGAAAGGAATATTTCATATTTTGACGACCCCGAAGTTATGATCATCAAAGCTGTATTAGGAGGAATGGTACCCAGGCTTTCTGCAAACATAACCATTTCATAATCCTTTGAAGGCTGAAGGGGAATAACGAGCGTTAGCGGAGTGAGAGACAATCTTTTCCTGGATAGTACCAGTTCACTGTTAAGAAAGATAGAAATAGTATCTCCATCAACTTGTCCGTTGTCGTAGAATTCCACTTTTACATTCGATGTGTCCAGGTGAAGGGTTCGTACAATTTCACTGACCCGCTCCTTCTTCTTGGCGAATGCTGATTCTTTTACTCTTTTTATAAAAATCTTCCCTGGCGGACAACCAACAACTGTTCCCATGTCTTCCCCTTTCCAGGTGCCGGACAGCGTTTCATCATTGTTACTCCTTGTATAGGTAAGATCATAGGTTTTCAGGCAGGGAACACAATCTTCAGGAATACGTTCTTTCAATACCTTTCTTTCAGTAATGATCATTTTCCTTTTGCTATTACCACTTAAGGTGCCACTGAAATTCAATTGAACAAAGCGGGAGGTATCGTAATAGTCGTAAGACGTACCTCCTATCCAACGTTCATGCACATCTATCTGCAACTCGATGAAATATTCAGGGAAACAGCCCCCTGGTTCCTGTGTCAGCTTGCCACGCCATATACCATTCATATCTTGCGACATCCCGCTAAAAGTGAACAGCATGATATACACCAGCAGGAAATATTTCATAACACTTCGGTTAACGCTTATCAATTTAAATTTTTCAATATTAAGTCATTTGAAATAGATTGTTATATTGAATTAATTTAATATATGCTTTCACTCACCTTAAGTTTTGATGATTAACAGGTATGTAGGAAAGTACTGTGTGCAACTGTGAGCGATATTCAGGTTTAATTTCTAAAGATTTTAAACAACTGGTAAATGTTATTGGTTTTGCCACCGGTGTCGCCTTCATGACGAGGATCGGTGCCTGTATATGGAGCGAGGCGCAGGTAAATCTTAATTGGAAAGATAAGGAGCCTAGCTAGTGCTTACGCCTATCGAATGAACCTGAATTTCATTCTGTTCATCACTGTTTCCCTGTTGCTCTCAGCGATTGTGGAATATCAGAACAATAAAAACAGCCGGGAACAATCCTGGTAAAAAGTTTGCGAACGCAATAGTGAAATGCCTGCATAGGTAGATAGGCCATGCAGGACTTGCTACATCACATCGATGATATTGGAACTAACGGTGTCGATAGGACGCAGCACGGCGTAGAAAAAAAATCATTTCCTAAACATTTCCATTCATCAGCTTCATATTGTCAGCATCCCAGTTAATGATTTTCTTTTCAAAATAACTTGCATTGCATGCCAGCGCAGGCGCCGCTGCCCGGAAACCGAAAACGGAGTCTTCGATAACCGGTTTGTTTGTTCTTACCGCGTCGAAGAAATTGGTGAGGTGATCCAGGTGATCACTGTATCCCTGAGGTGCCTTGAAATCAATGTCTGCCTTTTTGGGACGTTGCTTGTCTGCATCTGAATACTTCTTGTTGTATTCGTTGGTTAATTTCTCCTGCATCGATTTCGGATAGGTGAATACCGCATCATAACCGCCAATACCAGGTGCTTTGGGCAGAATGCTATGATGAACAGTGAGGCCGTTGCCTTTAATTTCAATGGTACCCTCATCACCCACCAGCTTAATGATTTCCTGTCCGCCGGTGCCACTTATGAAGTTAACCTGCAGCGTAAGCTGAAAAGCCGGATGCTCCGTAGCATCGGGATATTGTAAAATGCCAGTCATTACATCGGGTACATCGCGACCATCTTTCCAATAGGAAAGCTGACCGCTGGAAAAGATCCTGTTAGGGCCTTTTGAACCGGTAATAAAATGTGTGCCGGAAAGCAGGTGTACAAAAAGATCTCCCGCAACGCCGGTGCCAAACTCGCGATAATTGCGCCACCAGAAGAACTTCTTTGGATCGAATGGTATCTTGTTTACTCCCTCAATGTATTTGTTCCAATCAACAGTTTCGGGCGAAGCGTCTGCCGGCATGGTATATTCCCAGGCACCGAGTGCACTCTGCCTGTCATAAACGGCATTGACCATATTCAGTTTACCTATCTCACCTGCTTTTAAGAGTTCCTGAGCTTTCGCATAAACGATACTGCTTACACGCTGGCTTCCAACCTGCATCACCTTCTTACTGCCGCGGTGTGCTTCTACTACACCCATGCCTTCGCCTATTTTATGTACCATCGGCTTCTCACAATATACCGCTTTGCCTTTTTTCAGTGCATCTTTGGTAATGCGAGCGTGCCAGTTATCGCTGGTGGCAATAATAACTGCATCTACATCGGTCCTATTGAGAATTTCCAGGTAATTTTTGGTAGTAAAAATGTCTTTACCATAGAGTTCTTTCGCATTCTCCAGCCTGCCCGTATAGAGATCGCAGACAGCAACAAGTTCAACGCCGGGAATTTTTAAAGAAGTACCCAGATCGCCATGTCCCTGTATGCCAAATCCGATTACTGCAAGCCTTACTTTGTCGTTGGGAGAAAATTTTTTATCATATCTTATCATTCGCTCCTCGGCCTTCTCCTGCGATGCCAGGCTGGCCAGTGGGCCGGCGGCCATTAATAAACTGGTGGTACCTATTTGCTGAAGAAATTTTCTTCTTGAAGCATTGCTCTGGTCTGACATGCAATAGTGTTAAGTAGTGATGAAAATGTTACAAACAAATAATGATCTCCACAAATTTACTGCTTTCTGCCGCGGTTGAAAAGGATTTTTCTTAGATAGAAGTCATGTAGGATACTTTGATTCCAGTACTGGTTGTATTAAATCCCACAGGTTCCCGTAAAGATCTTCAAACACGGCGACGGTTCCCCAGGATTCAACCACCGGTTGACGAACAATTTTTACCCGTTGTTCGAGCAGGTTCTGAAAATCTCTTTCGAAATCATCCGTATGCAAAAAAAGGAAAACCCGCCCGCCGGCCTGGTTACCTATCCTGCTCTGCTGTTCCGGGTTTGCGCCTTTTGCGAGTAACAAACAGCATCCGGCTGAACCTTTTGGAGCCACCCGCACCCATCGTTTTGTTTCACTTAAGACAGTATCTTCCACTAAGGTGAAATGAAGCTTTTCCGTGTAAAATGCTATGGCTTTATCATAATCATCGACGATAATAGCTATTTGGGCAATGCTTTGTTTCATGTAGATAAAAGCGGAAGATACGCAAAGTCAGGGCATGCCCTTGGCTTGCTTTACGATGCCTGGCCTCCGTGGTCAATTCGGCGCTTCCTGGTACCAATATTCATAATTCATAACCCATCACTCATAACTCACCAGGGCTTTCTATCTTTAACCTATGAATACTCTTTCCTTAGACCTGGCTCCCATTACAAGGCATTTAAGATCAAAGGCTGGTTCACACCTCCTGGTGGCGGCTGTACATCACTTGAACGTGCTGGAAGAATTAATTAAAGGGCCTTTGTCGATTTTTGAATTACAGCAAAAACTGGCGCTAAAAGAAAGGCCTGCTATGGTATTGTTTCCTGCCCTTTGTGCCATGCACATACTGCAGATCAATGAAGAAAAAAAAGTTCAGCTAACAGAAATGGGCCGATACCTGACATCGGACTACCCGGTAAATCTCATCGGCTACTCAGGATTGGAAAGCCAGGACCCCGGCGTACTGAAAATTACCCAATGGCTAAAAAATGATGGTCCAGAAAACCCCCACGAAGGATTGTCATATGTAAAAGATGATGCATCCACCTCACCGATGGACGACCCGGAGTCGGCTCGATTTTTTACACTTGCACTGGCAGGCAGGGCACGATACCTCGCCCCGATTGTCGCTGAAAATATAACCAGGCGCAAAGGACACCTGCTGGATGTTGCAGGTGGCACCGGGTATTATACTTATGAATGGCTGATGGCTAACCCTGGCTCTACGGCAACTTTATTCGACAGGCCAGAAGTGTTGAAAACCGCTGGTAAGCTCCTCGATGATTTTTGTACCGATGAGAGAGCAGGTACTGACACCCTCAAGGACCGGGTTTACTTTGTGCCGGGTGATATGTTTACGGATGAGTTACCCCCGGCAGACATTGTGCTGGCCGCAAGCCTGTTTCACGACTGGCCAACGGCAACATGCCAATTACTTGCAAAGCGTTTTGCAGCGGCATTAAAACCAGGCGGTTCGTTATGGATTCATGACGCCTTTCTTAACGACTTGCTGGATGGCCCTATCGCAATAACCGATTATTCGGCCATGCTTTTTTTAGCCACTAAAGGACGCGCATACAGCAGGCAGGAATATCGTCAATGGTTTGTAGCGGCCGGACTGGTACCCTGCCTGGATGAAATTCCCACCCTTATGGATTATGGATTGATTTCTGCCGACAAACCAGCCTAAGTGCGTTTGAAGGCTCACCAGGTCGTATGCCTGTAAATGTAATTGTACAATAAATAAACACGCAGAGGTACTACCGGATAAGTGTTACGGTCCCTTTCTTAAGAACCTTGCCGGCCCCCGGATCGGTATAGCTGATAATATACACATAGCTCCCCTGGGGTTGTTCCAATCCATTGTACCTGCCATTCCAGCCCTCTTCTGACCGGGTAGAATGGTATACCTGCTGCCCCCACCGGTTAAATACCTGGAGGCTGTAATCTTTCAACCCAAAAGCATTAACCAGACGGAAAATGTTATTGACTGATTTACCGGGTGTAAACGCATTGGGAATAAGCAAGTTACAAGACCCCACCGCAATAATTACTTCATCGCTTCCAGTGCCGCATTCGTTTTCTACTTTAACAGAATACCTTCCAGGACTGGTAACTTTAAAGGCAGGGTCAGTGGTACCATCCTGCCAGGTTGATCTTACACCGGTTACAGAGTGACGTATTATCAATTCTTCACCCGGGCAGATACTGCCATCTGGCCCCAGGTCGGGAGCAGGGGAGGTTTTAAAAACTATTGCAACAGTATCTGTTGCAGTACAGCCACCCCTGGTAACGCTTACATAATAAGAACCAGTTCTGTTTACACGGTATTGTGGTTGTGTAGCGTTATCCTGCCAGCTATAATTGTCTCCCGTGTTACTTACGTCTAACAGGTAGGCAGGGTTGTTACAGATGATGGTATCAGGACCCAGTGAAAATGCAGGTGGCGACCTAAATGCTACGCTAATGCTGTCGCGGTAACTACAGCCAGTGTTATCAGCAGCTTCCAACCAGAAAACACCCGTGTTGCTTACCGTAATAGTTGAACTGGTGCTGCCAGTGCTCCATAAATATTTTGTGTACAACCCGGTAACACCTAATACGAGGGGTTGTCCATTGCAAACAACCCTGTCATTTCCCAGGCTGAAGGCCGACGGGTCACTTACTGTAATTGTCACCGAATCCCTGGCTGAACAGCCATTAAGTGTCGCCTGCACCCAATAGACACCTGGCTGGGCGGCAGGATAAAAAGCATTGGTTGACCCGTCCTGCCACAAATAGGTGGCACCGCTAATGGTTTGACCCAAAACCAGCGGAAATTTACCCCGGCACATCATCGTATCGTTTCCCAAATTAATAATGGGTACAGAAAGTAGCGTTACACGAATCGTATCCCTGTACCGGCACCCAAAATTGTTAGACGCTTCCAACCAGAAAATTCCGGAATTATTGACGGTTATACGAGGTGCCGTACTTCCCGTGCTCCACAAGTATTTGCTGAATGTTTGATTCTGTCCGAGTGATATGGATTGGTTAACACAGCCCGAGGTATCAGACCCCAGGGAAAAACTTGTTGCACCACCAACAACAATTGCCACGGTGTCTATGGTAGAGCAACCATTTAGGGTAGCCCGTACCCAATAGATGCCACCAGTGGTTAC
>JBBJOD010000135.1:0-10170 GCA_037721715.1 Chitinophagaceae bacterium
TTTGTTTTAAAGCTGTGATAGCCCAGGTGTTTTTTTGCACGTATGTTTGTCTAAACGCAGTCTCAAGTATACGAAATTTTCCCAAGATAGGGTCTAAATGATTCTCCGGCCAATTTCAATTATCATATCTTTTCTAATTGATTTCCTATTTTTCAATAAGAGACAGTAACTGCGGCTTTCACCGTTGCGGAATCTCGGTAGACAAAATCTGTGATGACGGCAAGCTCCATTTCACAAATACTACTAAACAATGGGGCATGAATACACCCAGTAACAGCAACGGCGCTGCTTATGCCGACCTGGATAATGATGGTGATCTGGATCTTGTTATAAACAATATTAATACGCCGGCATTTGTTTACCAAAACAATTCAAACAATCAACTAAAGAATCATTATGTATCCATCAAACTGGAAGGAGAAAATTTAAATACAGGAGGTATTGGTGCTAAAATTATTCTTTATCATAATGGCCAGAAACAATTGCTGGAGCAGGTGCTTTCGCGAGGGTATCAGTCAAGCGTATCCCCTGTTTTGCATTTTGGCTTAGGACAGCATACAAAAATTGATTCATTGGTTGTTGTTTGGCAAAGTGGCAAACAACAAACACTTACTACAATCCCTATCGATAAAATTATTGCCCTGCAGGAAAAGAATGCAGGTAGTATATTTCAGCAGCCCAGCCCTAACCCTTCTATATTCGGGGAGACAAAATCATTGATTGTTTATCAACATAAAACAAACAACATGAATGATTTTAAAAGACAGCCTTTGCTAGTAAATCCATTATCTTTTTCAGGCCCCTGTTTGGTCAAAGGCGATTGCGATGGAGATGGGTTGGAAGATATCTATGCAGGCGGCGGTAAGGGGCAGGCAGGCAAAATTTATTTACAACAAAAGAGTGGTCAGTTTATAAAAAAGAAACAAACAGCCTTTGAAGCCGATAAGGAAAGCGAAGATGCAGATGCCCTATTTTTTGATGCCAACGATGATGGGTCTAATGACCTGTATGTAGTAAGCGGAGGGTATCATAATTATACCCCTGGTGATATGTTATTGCAAGACCGTTTATATTTCAATAATGGAAAAGGCAATTTTACCAAGGCAAATAATGCGCTGCCTGTAATGCTGGTAAGTAAAAGTTGTGTTCGTGTATCAGACATCAATGGTGATAATCATCCAGACCTTTTTGTGGGTGGAAGAGTAATACCAGGCCGTTATCCCGAATCGCCTCTCAGTTATATTTTAATCAATGATGGCAAAGGAAATTTTACAGATGGAACAAAGATGTTGGCACCTTCCCTACAAAGCCCGGGTATGGTAACAGATGCAGCATGGGTAGATATGAATAACGATAATAAGAAAGACCTTATCCTGGTAGGTGAGTGGATGCCTGTATCCATTTTTGTTAATCGTAATGGCAAGTTAGAAAACAGGACCACAGATTATCTAAAAAATACTTACACTGGCTGGTGGAATAAATTATTAGTGGGCGATTTTAATCATGATGGCAAGCCGGATTTAATGATAGGTAACCAGGGGCTTAACACGCAATGTAAAGCAAGCGATCAGCGGCCTGCTGAAATGTATTATAAAGACTTTGATGACAATGGTTCTGTAGATCCTATACTGTGTTTCTATATAGGTGATACCAGTTATCCCTATGTATCACGGGATGAATTGCTTGACCAGATGAGCAATATGAGAACACGTTTCACCGATTATAAAAGCTATGCGGATGCAACGGTAAAAAATATTTTTACAGAGGAAGAATTAGATAACGCCGGCCACCTGGCAGCAAACCATTTTAAGACCACTTATTTTGAAAGTGCTGCCGATGGTAAGCTGCATGAAAAAGAATTGCCCCTACCTGTGCAATATGCCCCGGTATTTACTATTACGCCACTGGATTTTGATAAGGACGGGAATGAAGACTTGCTCTTCTGTGGCAATATTAATCATGCTCGCTTACGATTCGGAAAGTATGATGCGAATTATGGTGTATTGCTAAGAGGTGATGGCAAAGGCAACTTCAAGTATATTAATCAGCAGCTATCAGGGTTTCAATTAAAAGGCGATGTAAGAGCTGTATTGAACCTAAACAACACTTTAATAGTTGGTATTAACCCGGGCGATATAAAATCGTATACAATAAAACAACAATAAACAGAAGCGGTTTACATATTGCTCTTAAGAACTGGCGCAAGTGTTCCATCGGGCTGTATGAAAGTCTATTTGTTTTGAACTTGTGCCCGATAGCCAACTTGTGCCTTTGTGCGTACTCAGGTAAACGTGGAGAACGCCAAGGAGAGCCCGCAAAGATCGCAAAGGAGGAACCGAAAGCACTATTTAGACCTGGCGCAAGTGTTCCGACGGGCATTTTGAAAATATCACCACCAGACTTGATTCGCCCGGAGGACAACTTGTGCCTACCTGCATTATTATCAAGAAGTAAACGCGTAGAACGCGAAGGTTGAAACGCAGAGGGCGCAGAGGAAAGATCTAGCTCTTAAGAACTGGCGCAAGTGTTCCGTCGGGCTGTATGAAAGTCTATTTGTTTCGAACTTGTGCCCGATGGACAGTACCTTGTGCCTTTATCCGTACTAAGGGTAAACGTAGGAGACGCCATGCTGCCGTCTGGCAGGGTTGATGAATAAAAATGCGAGGTTGTTGCTCAGGACCTCACATAAATGTCATTAGGGCCCATCGTAGAACCCAGCCACACCGAATTTGACGTCTTGTGACCTATATTCGTCTACTGTTCTTCCTTTTTGTTGATTTTTTTTCTCCAATGAATCATTCATTTCCGGAAATATATTTTTTCACTAGGTTCATTCTTTTGCTTGAGAAGAGGAAGTAGTTTCTAACAGGTATATATAACCGAGCAATGCACCCCAATGATAGAAATTATCGCTGCGGTTCGGCTCTTCACCAGGTAGCCGGCCAACACCGGAAGCATGGTAATTTTCAAAAACGCCACGGCTTTGACGCCAATTCTTCAACAGCAGGTTATTTGATTTTTCAGCCAGGGCCTTCACTACTTCAGGAAATTGGTAATTCTTCAATCCCTGGTAAACTAAAAAATTAAGCGGCGCCCAGATACGGCCTTTCCAGTAATTCTGTTTAGAAAAAGAAGTATCGTTGCGGGCAATGGAGGGCAGCACCCACTCACCCCAGAACTCCTGTTCGTTGAGCAGGTGTTCTTTTACCATTCTTGCTGCCTGTTGGGGCGTAGCCACTTTAGCAATGAGCGGGTAGAACAGTGTTGGCGACAAGCGAAAGGACCACTCACCGTTGTCAGTGCGTTTATTCAGGAACATGCCTTTTTCTTCGTTCCATAGTTTTTGCAATGAAGCACTGTATTTGGCCGAACGAGCGCGCAATTCTTTTACATCAGCGTTCTTGTGCAACGCATCGGCCAGTTGCGCCAGGTAGTAGCAATCGGCAATGTAGAGACCCATCAGTCCCACATCGGCCAAAGCCATCTGATGCCGGACGGTGTCGAAGGGAACGCTTTCATACATAGGCGAGTTGTCGAGTCCTGTTTCGTACCCGGCGCCTTGCCAGCTATTGGCCGCACCATCTGGCGGGACAGGATCGGTGCCCCAGCATAAAAAGCCGTTGGTATCACGGTGCTTAGGCCACCATCGATTCCAAGTTAGCAGCCTGTTGTAGGTAACATCCAATAGCCATTTTTCACCATACTTTTTATACAGGTCATACACCACCATGCTGCCTACGGGTGGTTGCGATCGGTCGGGAGAGCCGAAGCCGTGTGCAGACAAATAGTTGGGCACCATTCCCCACTGGTCAATAGTTTTGGTAACCTCCACCACGTTGGCATAAGCCAGTGCTTTGTTGTCGTATCCAGCCATCAGTCCGGATAAATATGTGTCCCAATCAAAGAGTACATAATGCCCCCCGAAGAACGTGTTCCAAACCCTGCTGACGGGGGCGATCACGGCATTGCGCTGCGGGTCATAGATGGTATTCCAGGCAAGCACCGATTGCTGCGCCAGGTATGTTTCTTTTTGCCGTCCATGGGCATCCAAATTCGTTTCAAACGCTTTTCGTTTTCGCTGTATCATGGCCTGAATAGCAACTAGGGAACGTTGCCTCCCTGCACTCACTCCAATCCTTCCGCTGCACACGGTAGCGAGGTAAGGACTGGTCAACGGTAAGGGGTCATCAATCACGGGTGCCGTGGTTAAGACAGGCCATGTACTGTTACCGGCTTTTGCTGAAAGTGCGTCACCTTTCTTTTCAATATCACCGCTTCGGTTCCACAGCATGGCGGCTTCTATTAGCAAGTGGTGCTTGTAAGTTGGCAGTTTTAGTGGAGTAACGAGGGCCACAAAATCAGCGCCTTCAGAAGCTGTTTCTACCTTATATTGGCCTCCTTCCCAGTCAATCGTCAATTCGGTATAGCTGCCATCCCAGGTATGATAGCCAGGCACTACATGTTCCGGGCGGGGTTCTTTTTCAGAGAAATAACTTTCATGCAAAAAGCGTTTGCCCGAGATCACATTGTTTTTAAACCGCAGGTTAATTGCCAGCCCTTCTGGCAGCTTCACATGACTAATAACACTTTGGGTATTGAAGGTATTCCAACCAGTGGCAAGTTGCTTTTGGATGCTCTCATACTGCTGCTCACCAGCCACCTTCGAAAAAATGGCAGGCTTACTATCGGAATTTTTCAGCTCTTCGGTGATACTGCCACCAAAAAAAGCAACTTTGAAGCTGTCTATACCTGGGCGCAACAAGTGGCTTCGTGTGTTGGCAAGTCCTCCACGCATGGCCAGCTCCCGGGTTTGTCCGTGCGCATCCGCCACACCCACCATGGCGAACAAAGCTCCAATTAGCAAACGGCACATCATTTCTGAAAGATTTTTTGATGTGCGAAATTACGAAGAAATAAAATGGTGGCAGCGGCAAGCCTTGCTGCCAATTGCTCTACCATCCGGAGTTCTGCGGTAGCAGCTTTGGATTCATGTTAAACTCTTCAAACGGAACTGGATAGGTATGGTCTTCATTTTTCTTCTGGTAATTCCAGGTCACACCTGAAAAAGCAGCGGTTTGCAGGGCGTTTGTACGTAGGTCACGGTATACTAGGCCAGGTGCAGGCTGTAAACTCCTGATAAGATTCTGGGCGATATCCCACCTTCTGATGTCGTAAAAGTGCCACCCTTCCATGGCCAGTTCCACCGTACGTTCATGCCTTACGGCAGTTCTCATTGCCGCCTGGTCTGTAACCACTATCCCTCTTGCTTGCAATCCCGGCATTTTTACGCGGGCCCTCACATCATCAATCGCCTTAATAACAGACGCATCCATCTTGCCCAATTCGATATTCGCTTCAGCATACATCAGCAAAACATCCGCATACCTCAGGATGATATAGTTCTGCGAGCTGTTAAGGATGGTGGCAATGTCTTCGATATTGAGGTACTTTTTCATTAAAAACCCCGTTTGATTGCCCCTGATAAGGCTGGCAATCTCATCCCTTGTTCTTGAACCGGGCCTTACCTCATGCGGCACGGTTGTTCCCCATAATGTGTCTGCATAGGCTCCGGATCTATAAAGCGGCAGCCAGATGGTAGCTTGTAATCTTGGATCACGGTTCCTGAAGGGATCTTCCGGGTTAAAAGCAGGATCAGAAGCTGTCGGTAACCCTCTAATCGTTTCGTACTCATTCACCAGCAATGCTGTTGGATTGATGGAAAGGTTGGAGGTTTGTTTTGTAACACCGTAAGGTGCCGCTCTTTGCATGAAATTATGCCCCGTTACCGGTGTATAAATGTATTCAAGGATCACTTCCTTGTTTGAATATTCGGCGGCATATTTGAAGAGTCCCGCATAATTGTTAAACAGCTCGTATTGATTCAGGTCCATAACCGCCTTGGCGGCGTCTGCGGCTTTCTGGTATTGTTTAGACCATATCATGGCACGGGCTTTCCAGGCCAGTGCTGCACCCCTGGTTATCCGGCCTTTGTCTTTACCGGAATAAACCAGCGGCAGCATTGCCGCGACTTCTGTCAGCTCTTTTTCTATAAAGTTCAGAACCTCCTGCTTGCCCGTCCTGGTTACTGCGGCCGCTTCTGCAACAGTCAGATTTTTGTCAAGTAAAGGCACATCACCAAAATAATTCACCAGAAAGGTATAGCTCATTGCGCGTATAAACCGGGCCTCCGCTTTCAATCTCCCGAGGAGTGCAGGAGTTATTTTATCTGCAGGTACGGCACTCACTTCTTCCAGAAACCTGTTTGCCGCGGCCACTGCCCTATAATGAGAACGCCACCAGGAAAGTATTTCTCCGGTAGTAACCTGTACCTGTCCGTTTACTATCACATTGCCTCCGGAAAAGGGTTCAACAGACAATTCCGTTCTGTTTTCAAAGTCAACCTGTAATATGTTAGGTAGAAAATTATAAAGGGCGTTTACAGCCATTTCAGCTTCGGCTCCATTTTGCCAGAAGTTAGTCGGATTGAGCGTGGTTACTGGTTGTTTGTCTAGCAGGTCCTTGTTACATCCCCACAACAAAACACAGCCGGAAACGATCACTATATATAACTTTTTCATTTAAATTTAATTTGCTGTTTTGGAAATTCCTCAGAGTTGAATATTAATACTGAAATTGAATGTTTTTAGCTGCATCGGGTAAATATGCCTGGAAGCGTTGCTTTCTCCTCCTATCAGTCCGCTCCATTCACCCTGTACCGGTGCGTCTTCCGGGTCTATGCCCCAGTTTTTCACCAGCCTGGAAAAAGTAAACAGGTTGGTGCTGTTGAAAGCGAGTCTTACTTTATTAAGGGACAGCCTGTTGGTAAGAGAGAGCGGCAGGGTGTAACCAATCACGAGTGATTTCAACCTGAAATAATCAGCATTGTGTACGGCTCTTGAATGATTTTCTGTATTGTTACTTTGCCTCCAGAGTGGCCGGGAGAAAAACACCTCGGTATCCCCTTCTTTAGCCCAGTAATTATCTTTCCAAAATGTAACCACCGGTCCGTTGTTGAACTGGCCGCCTTCTCCCAAAGCACCTGAAAGCACTGTTTGCACATCAGCGGCACCGTTCCAAAGCATGCTCATGTCGATACCTTTCCAATTTGCACCTGCATTCAGGTTGAAAGTATATTTAGGGGTACGGTCACCCAGTAATTGAAAATCATTGGTAGGATCTATAATGCCGTCTCCGTTCACATCTTCAAATTTATAATCCCCTGCACCAATCTGTGATGACCAGCTTGCCACATTGGCTGAACCCTTTGCTTCAGCTGCAGTCTGGTAAATTCCTAATACCTTATATCCTCTTATTGCAAACAATGGAGTTCCTTCCGCACGGTAATACATGTCATTGATAGTCGTAATTCCGAGCCCGCCATAATCCGTTAACCTGTCCTCCACACTTGCTACACCTGCGCCGATGTTAAACTGAAACTCATTAATAGTTGACCTCCAGTTTGCACTTAACTCCCAGCCTTTGTTCGTTATCTTGCCTGCATTTGTTTTTGTAGGGTTAAGTCCAACAACACCTGGTACCGGCAGGTTAAGCAAAATGCCATCAGTGGTTTTATCAAACAAGTCGAAAGTAACATTCAGCTTGTTCCTGAGGAAGCCCAGGTCAACTCCTACATTGTTTTGCGTTACAATTTCCCATGACAGATCCTGTGATGCCAGTGTATTTTGAATGATGGTATTTACTACGTATTCTCCCGCAGGTCCTGTGGTAAAGCCGTAACCCGTGTTTAAAGAAAGCTGTGGTATGTAGGAATAATTGTCTACCCCGTCGTGGCTGCCGGTCTGGCCGTATGAATAACGGATTTTGAAGCTGGGTATAATATCAGACAAAGCATCCCAGAACTTTTCACCTGAAACACGCCACGCGGCAGACGCACCCGGGAACTGGCTATACCTTGTAGCCTTGGGAAACCTCGAAGAGCCGTCGGACCTTAAACTAAATTCGGCAAAATATTTTTCGTCAAAATTATACGCTACCCTTCCGAAATAAGACCTTAAGCCCCATTCGGCCAGCCCATTTGAAATGGCAATATTGGCCTGGGTACCGGTAGCTATATTCCTGATCTCGTTATTAAAGAAATTCTGCCCAGACATATTCTGGGATTCATTCTTAAACTCTTCAGTAGCATAGCCGGCCAATGCCGATATGTTGTGATCATTGATTGTTTTTTGATAATTCGCCAGGAGGTTTATTGTTGTCCGGGTGATGCGCTGGTTGAAAAACGAGAGGGAATTGTTGGGATACGCAGCAAAGCCCAAATCCCATTTAGGCACATTCTGGTTTTCTTTGTTATGGGTATTTTGGAGCGCGTAAGTTCCGCTGAATTTCAATCCTTTTACCGGCTCCCAGTCCAACCCTCCATCAATGGTATAATAACGCGGGTCCGACTGCAAAAGTCCCATGTAACGCGTATCTGCTTCCAACCTTGGATTCGTTCTCCTGCCTGATTTCGGGGCATAGTTTCCAAGACTATCATAAAAAAGTCCGCCTCCGAGTCCGTATTTGGCTGTTTGATTGTGCAGTCCCTGGATGGCTTCATATTCCGGGAAACCCGTAGCCGGGGTTTTTCTTTTAGCGGCCTGGTAAAAAAGATTCAGGTGCCCCGATAACGATTTGGAAAAATTAAAGTTGTTATTCGATCTCAGGTTGATTCTTTCATAGCTTCGTTCCCAGATGGTACCTTCCTGGTAAAAATACGCCACGTTTGCCATCGTCTGAACCACATCTCCGCCGCCTGTGATGGTAACCGAATGGCGGGTTTGAGGAGCATCAAGATAAATATCTCTCAGGTCATAAGAGGCTGCAGGATATCTGACCGGGTTTGACTGCATATTGACCATATAATCTGCAATTTCCGGCTCTGTATAGGAAGGAAGGGTACTATTCGGATTTCTCCTTTTCTCGTTTGCGGAAAGTATATTGCGGTACCTGAAATATTCTTCTGTACTGATAAACTCAGGCAGGGTGGTAGGCCGCTGTAATCCATAAACACCTTCATAGTTAATTTTTATCGGGCCTTTCTTTCCTTTTTTGGTAGTAACGAGTATGATACCATTGGAGCCACGCGAACCGTAGATGGCGGTAGAGGCGGCATCTTTAAGTACGGATATGCTTTCAACCGAGTTCGGGTCGATATCATTGAGCGATTGTACCTGTCCGTCCACAAGTACCAACGGTTCACTGCCATTGACGGAAGAAATTCCCCTGATCTGCATTTGAATCTTATTATTACCGGGCTGTCCGCCGTTGTCAACAATGGTCAAACCCGGCGCCATCCCCTGGAGCGCCTTTCTCAGGTCGCCGGTAGTAGACTGATCAGCCAGTTCCTTGCCACTGATCGACGAAACGGCCGTGGTCAGTGAAGTTTTTTTCTGCGTACCATATCCCACTACTACTACATCGCTAAGCGCGTTCGCTCCTTCGCCGAGTTTTACTGTGATATAAGACTGTTGTTTTATAGCTACCTCCTTTGTAAGAAAGCCAACATATGAAAAGACAAGCGTTCCGTTTGCATCGGGAACAGTGATGGAGAAATTACCCTTACTATCTGAAGTTGTTCCGATTGAAGCGCCTTTCAGGTTAATACTTACCCCCAGCATAGGCCTGTCCATTTCATCAACCACCTGACCGTTTACTTTAAAATCCGGGGGAGAGCCCAATGCACTGTAGGTAATAGCAAACAAGATAAGAGGCAGGATTACACGCAGGCAGTTCAATAAACTTTTATTCATACAGCAGAATTTTGACTATTTGGAATTATACAAAGGTGAGCGAAATAGCCAGGATTACCTGTCGCTAATCGTTCAAAGAATAGCGCTTACTGTATTTGTGTAAAATCTCTACTGTTGTGACTGAAGAAATGCGCATTAACTTACCCGCTTATCCAGGCATGTCATCATCACCGGTTCAAGCAGCAATCACGTTTATTGTTCAGTCTTCGCCTGTCTACCATAATAAGGATAGGTATCAAAAATTTCTTTATCTGAACCAAGCAAGGGATCACTGGTTTGTTTTCTCCACAGGTCAAGTTTCTTTTTAAGGTTTTTAATGATCCTGGCATTCGCCGGGGCGGCTACAACATTGTTCATCTGATCGGGATCATTTGTGAGGATATACAATTCCCGGGCAGGTCGTTTTTCCAGGCTTACCTGT
>JBBJOD010000136.1:0-10149 GCA_037721715.1 Chitinophagaceae bacterium
TGGGTTGCGAGACGAATGCGCTGCGATTCACCACCACTCAGTGATTTGGATGACCTGTTTAGCGTAAGGTAATTTAAACCAACTCCAATCATGAATGCAAGCCGGTCGCGTATTTCTTTCAGTACATCCTTGGCAATAGAATTTTGTTTTTTTGTAAGACGCTTCTCGATGTCAGCAAACCAGACCGCCAGTTTGTCCAAGTTCAATGTGCTGACTTCCGATATATTTTTTTTATCTACTTTGAACCAGATGCTTTCTTTTTTTAACCGTGCCCCGTTGCAGGAGTCGCAGGTCTTCATCTCCATAAATTTTTCCACCCAATCACGCAAAGATTCGCTGCTGCTTCCTGCAAACCAGCGCCGCAACATGATCACTACGCCTTCATACTCTGTAGCATAGATATTTGTGCTAGATGTATCAAATTCAAATTCCAGGTCTTTATTAGCGGCATCCTCACTCCCATACAAAATTAGATTAAGCGCCGGCTTAGACAGTTCGCTTACCGGGCTGGTTAAATTGATTTTATGCTTCTTTGCCAGCTTCTCAACCTGTTTAAAAACATAAGCTTCCCGTTCTTCTCCAAGTGGTGCTATTGCGCCTTCATTGATACTTAGGCCCCAGTCCGGTATCACCGCATCCATGTTTACCTGGTTAACGGTTCCAAGACCCTTGCATGCCGGACACGCACCATAGGGAGAGTTGAATGAAAACGCGTTTGGGGACGGTTCTTCATAGCTGATGCCTGTATCCTCGCACATCAATTGCTTGCTGTATTGAACAACCTGGGCGCCGTCATTAACAAGCAGAAAGAGAAGATCCTTTCCCAGGTGAAGGCTTTTCTGAACGCTTTGGCTTATGCGAAATTTCATGTCTTCGGTTACTGCTAACCGGTCTACCACTACTTCAATATCATGTATTTTATACCTGTCAACCTGCATTCTTTCTGTTAAATCAAGAATCTTCCCGTCAACACGTGCCTTCAGGAAACCCTTTTTTCGAACCTCTTCAAATAACTCGCGGTAGTGGCCCTTTCTACCTCTTACAAGCGGAGCAAGTATGACAATTTTCTTTCCAGCAAACTTTTTATAAATATTAGTAACAATTTCTTCCTCGCTGAACTTAATCATCCGCTTACCCGTATTGTAACTATACGCTTCACCAATTCTTGCATACAACAAACGCAAGAAGTCATAAATTTCAGTGATGGTCCCTACTGTGCTTCTTGGATTTTTATTGGTAGTTTTTTGCTCAATGGATATTACCGGGGATAATCCGGTTATCTTATCAACATCAGGCCTTTCCATATCACCCATAAATTGCCGGGCATAGGCTGAAAAACTTTCCATATACCGCCTTTGCCCCTCGTTATAAATCGTATCAAAAGCCAGCGAAGATTTCCCGCTACCGCTAACACCGGTAAACACAACCAGTTTGTTCTTGGGAATTCGTATGTCAATGTTCTTTAAGTTGTGCTCTCTTGCGCCAAATACTTCAATAAATTCTTCTACTACTTCCGGTTCCGCCTGCTTTTTTTTGGCCATAATTGTATTGTGTAAATATAAGAACAAAGTGGAAGGAATATGGTTGAAACTAAACAGGTTTGTGCCTCAACCAGCTTCTTTTCACTTGCATGCCTTCAATATTTTAACAGGTAAGTTTTCCACATTTTGAGATTTTTGGCATAGTATTTCGATAGTGCACCCTTGAGGACTTATTCCGAAATATTTTTAAACTAAAAATCGATTTATGAAGTCAGCGAAATTAGTAATGGCATCTATAGCTCTTTGCATGTCTTTGGTAGCATTTAGCCAGGCAGATACAACCAGAAAAGATACAACAACAACAACAAGAAAAGACACAGCTACGCAAAAAAAGGACACAGCTTCGGCTAATTTACAGCAAGGGAATACAAGTGCTTCTATACATGATGTTCCGGCAACAAACAGTCAACAGTCTGCAGCTTCAATGAGCAAGAGCACCACGCAAACCGGCAGTAATAATTCTTCAATACCTAAGCCTAATTTTGGCAGGTATTACATCCCGGTAATAGGTACTTTCCAGTCATCTGAGTCAGCTACAGAAGCTAAGTCAGTTTCCATCACCGGTGATGAAAGCAACCCTGGAAGGAGTAACGGGAACAAAGTTTTACGCATTGCTTAAAGCAATTCCAGGCACTTACAAAGTACCGGTGCAAATGCAAGACGATAATAGCATTCAGGAAGGAACTGTTATTTATGACGAAAGCAACAAACAAATAAATATTTGTCTTGGTTGCGGGTATCAAGATAATAACCCTTCAGAAGCACTTACAACGATTGACGATTCGTCTAACGAAGTCTCTGTTAAAACTGCAAAATCTAAATCGAAAGTTAAAGCAAAAACTGTAATTAATTTTTCAGGAACAAAAAAAGACCAGGCTACTGCAGGCATTGGCCAGTAGTTAAATTAAACTAGGTACTATTTCCCTTAACTAAGTTATTATTTGGATGGGCCGGTGTAATCCACCGGCCCATTACTTTTATACCAAATGATTCTTTTGTTTCGGTTATCCTATGTTGTTAGAATACCCTCGAATATGATTTCCAGGTTGATCTAAAACCTCCGTATCCTATCACGCTTACGTCGTTGTATCTCACTTCCCTACATAATCACTTAGGTTCTCATAATGAATTGATACTAAATGGTCAATTATAAGTGATTCCGATGGCATGATATTGGCGAAAGGACTTATCTTGAACAACTTAACTTCTGCTTTTTATGAATTTTACGAAATCATTATTAACCGGCATTGTTTTGTGTATGCTGCTGACTCAATGCAAGAGTTTGAATAAAACACAGAAAGGTGCGGCGATTGGAACTGCGGGCGGCGGAGTGATTGGTGCGGTGATAGGAAGGGCAAGTGGTAACACCGCATTAGGAGCCATCATTGGTGCAAGTGTGGGTGGAGTAACCGGTGCAGTAATCGGAAATAAAATGGATAAACAGGCGGAAGAAATAAAAAAGGAAGTTCCCGGTGTTAAAGTAGAACGTGTAGGAGAAGGTATCGTAGTGGAATTTAATAGTAAAATTTTGTTTGGGTTTGACCGCGCCGACCTTTCTTCCACTGCGGAGAGAAACCTCGATGACCTGGGGAAAGTGCTGCTTAAATATCCTGACACCAATATTGAGATCCAGGGACATACAGACAACCAGGGAAAAGATACGTATAACCAGAACTTGTCTAACAAAAGAGCCAGTTCTGTAGCCGCCTACCTGGCAACCAGGAACATTCCGGCAACCCGCATAACTACCAAAGGTTTAGGCGAATCTGCCCCTAAGTATAACAATGATGATGAAACGGGCAGAACGGAGAACAGGAGGGTTGAGTTCTTGATTACTGCAAATGAAAAAATGAAGCAGGAAGCAGCCAGGGAAGCTGAAAAAAATAGCAGGTAATATTCTCCGGCATTTATAATCCAATTTAAAATTCTTTTTTAAAAAAATTAATCTATGAAATCGACCTGGATACTTATTCTACTAAATACAGTGTTGGTTACGAACGCCTCAATGGCGCAATCAAACAGTGCGACGGCAGCAAGCCCTGAAACAACATTTGGTATTAGAGCTGGTGTTAATCTCCAAAATCTTAATGGCAAAGGTCCGACTGGTGATAAATTAAATAACAGTATCAAAACAGGCTTTCATATAGGAGCCAATGCTGAAATTCCTGTAGCTACGGATTTTTACTTGCAACCGGGCGTATTGTTTTCGATCAAAGGAGCCAACTTCGAGAACCAGGGCAAATTAACTTTGTCTTATATTGAGATACCGGTCAATTTTTTATACAAACCAGTATTGGGAATGGGAAAGTTGTTATTGGGTTTTGGTCCCTATGCCGCATTTGCCGTTGGTGGCCAAACTAACAGCAATAATAATAATGGTTCGGATGTTAACTTTGAAAGCACTGTTACTTCTGCTCAACTGGCTTCAGGGCAAACCTATGCCAGGCGATTTGATGCCGGTGCTAATTTTCTTGCTGGTTATGAATTGTCGAATCAACTTTCTTTTCAGTTAAACGCACAACTAGGCCTGGTGAATATCAATCCTGAAGTTCAAGGAAGCAGTTCCGATAAAACATCTGCAAAAAACACCGGTTTTGGCGTATCCGTAGGCTATCGATTCTAATTTAAAAGGGCAACCCAGCATTATTTCTCCTTCTACCTCATATGATACCCATCATTTGCATAATCAACCCATATCAAAACAACGATCATTCTCCATAGAATATAAAAACATTGCACCTTTTTAACTGAGTCTTTTTCGGTTAACAGAAAGTAAGACATTTTGCAGTTGTCTATCCTTATATGGCTACTGTACAAATTAAGTCTCTAATAATTAGGAATTGAAGATATCTCGATTATTTTTGTAGTTATGACAGTTGGTGAGTTGAAGGGATCCGCTCCAATATCAATGCAAATACAAATCTAACCCCGTTTATTTGTTAAATGGAGTGTGCATCACTTTTCTATACAGGTAAGAAGATAGCCGCTTTCTGACTAAGGTATTATTCAATTTTTACATTTTAAATACTTTGTTATGAGTAATAATTTGCACTTTGAAACTTTACAACTACATGCCGGACAAGAAATTGATCCCACTACGCATTCAAGGGCAGTGCCGATCTATCAAACAACTTCTTATGTATTCGATAATAGCAAACATGCTGCTGATTTATTCGGATTGAGGGATTTTGGTAATATTTACTCCCGCATCATGAATCCTACCAATGATGTTTTCGAGAAACGGATTGCTGCATTAGAGGGTGGTGTTAGCGCGCTTGCCACTGCTTCCGGTCAGGCAGCCCAGTTCCTGGCTTTAAACAATATTCTTACAGTCGGCGACAACTTTGTTGCTTCTACCTATTTATACGGGGGAACTTATAACCAGTTCAAGGTAGCTTTTAAACGCCTTGGCATTGAAGCACGTTTCGCCGATGGGGATGATGTAGAAAGTTTTGTAAAGCATATTGATAAAAACACTAAGGCGATTTTTATAGAAACAATTGGCAATCCACGGCTAAATATTCCAGACTTTGAAAAGTTTGCAGACCTGGCAAAAGAATATGATCTGCCACTGATTGTTGACAACACTTTTGGTGCAGGCGGTTACCTTTTTAAACCACTTGAACATGGGGCCAATATAGTGGTGGAATCAACTACCAAATGGATTGGCGGCCATGGCACTACAATAGGGGGAATCATTGTAGATGGGGGCAATTTTAACTGGGCTAACGGCAAATTTCCCCAGTTTACTGAGCCATCCGACGGTTATCATGGCTTAAAATTCTGGGATGTGTTCGGTGAAGGAAATCCCCTTGGATTACCAAATATCGCTTTTATTATCAGGGCAAGGGTAGAAGGTCTCCGGGATTTCGGACCATCTCAAAGTCCGTTTAGCGGTTTCCTTTTACTGCAGGGAGTGGAGACACTATCATTGCGCGTGCAACGCCATGTAGAAAATGCAATTGCCCTTGCAGAATGGTTAGAGGAACACGAACAGGTTGATTTTGTTTGGTATCCCGGACTAAAAAGCAGCCCTTATTACAACCTCGCCAATAAATACCTTAAAAGGGGATTTGGTGGTGTGCTGCAATTTGGCATTAAGGGTGGAAAGGAAAACGCTTCAAAGTTCATAGATGAACTAAAACTGGTGAGCCACCTGGCAAATGTTGGGGATGCAAAAACCCTGGCTATTCACCCGGCGTCTACCACTCATGAACAATTAAACGAAGCGGAGCAGAAAGCAGCAGGCGTAGAGCCCAACCAGGTTAGGATTTCTGTTGGCCTGGAACACATCGACGACATAAAAGCCGATATACAACAGGCTTTTGACAAGGTGTTTTCTTTGCAGACGGCAATCGCCTGATCCTGATTTTACCATCAACAAGCCTTTTACCAAAAAGGAGTAAGTGGTTATAATTGTTTCCTTAGCCGGAACCGATCAATCAATAAATCAATGTTATTGTCCGTAATAAATTAATAAATTCTAGCCAAATCCTTACTGGAGGCTTCTCTTGCCTTATCCCCTCCTGGGAGCTCCTGGGAGAGGTAGGGGTAGGCAATATTTTGAATTTCAACATTTAGGTAGTTTAGTTGGGCAGTAATGAAAATCAATATAAAATCAAACATTGATATTGCTGACCTCGTTTACTGGCCAACTTAGCCCGAAAACATTTTACTAGGTAAATTGCCGGAAGCCGGAATAATAGTAGAGGTTTAGTAATCATCATATGCCTGAAATATTTGTTTATAACAGCCCTTTCAAATTAGAATCAGGCATTGTACTTTCCGGGTATCATCTTGCTTATACCACTTATGGCGAATTAAACAACTCCGGAACCAACGTGGTATGGATATTTCACGCGCTCACGGCAAACAGTAACCCGCTCGAATGGTGGCCCGGCCTCGTGGGCAAAGGCAGGTTATTTGATCCATCCAGGTATTTTATAGTCTGCGTTAATATGCCAGGTAGCTGTTACGGAAGTATCGGGCCGCTTGAATTTCAGAGATCAGCTTCGGGCACAGATTCCTGTTGGTACCATACATTTCCCTTTTTTACAATAAGAGATATGGTACACTCTTATATACCGTTAAGAAAAATGCTGGGAATAGAAAATATTCATATCGGCATAGGTGGTTCAATGGGCGGCCAGCAGTTGATTGAATGGGCCATTGTAGAACCAGGGCTCTTTGAATTCATTGTTCCAATTGCTACCAACGCCTTTCATTCACCCTGGGGTATCGCATTCAATGCGTCACAACGTTTATGCATAGAAGCAGATACAAGCTGGCTTGACAACAACCCGGTAGCGGGTATCACAGGAATGAAAGTAGCCCGATCAGTTGCCCTGATATCTTACCGCAACTATGAAACATACCGCTTGCGCCAGTCAGAAACATCTAATGAAATGACGAGTGGCTTCAGAAGCGAGTCGTACCAAAAATACCAGGGAGAAAAACTTGCCAGGCGTTTCAATGCATTTAGTTATTTTAAATTAAGTCAATCCATGGACTCACATAATGTAGGCCGTGGTCGTGGTAACGTAAAAGAGGCATTGTTAAAGATAATCGCCAGGGCATTGATAATCGGCATTGAAACAGATATTCTATTTCCCAAAAGGGAACAGAAATTTCTGGCCCGTCATATTTCAAATTCTTCTTTAGCGCTGATCAAATCATTATATGGACATGACGGTTTCTTATTAGAAAATGAGCAGATCGGTAACCTGATTTCAACTTTTGTTGGCAGCTTTCATGGCGCTGCAGGGTCTTCAAATAAGGTTAACGATAATACATAACTAAATGGATGCACATAAAAAGATTACTATTGGAATGTTTGGATTTGGTGTTGTCGGAGAAGGGCTGTATAAAGTACTGCAGAGAAAATAGCTTAAAATGTAGCTAAGTGCTTGTTTAAAGATCAGAGCTGGGTAAAGAAGGCTGCCCATTCATTAGTTCTTCCAGGATGCTTACCTGGGCCGGTAGTATCTTAGTCTTTGCAGTGGTAATGTCAAACCATTCTCCTCTGTCGATTTCCGGATACTCATTAAATTTTCCAGACCGCGGAGGCCATTCTAGTTGAAAGGTATCTGACCTGATTTTAGTCTCGTCAATATTTCCTTTTACCGCCCATGGATAAACGATTTTACCGCTCTTTTGCCTTATGGGGGAAAGTGGTATGCATACTCCTTCAATGTTGAAGCCAGTCTCCTCGCAAAACTCTCTTTTGGCTGCCTCGAGGGGATCTTCACTTTCCGATATCTCTCCCTTTGGTATCGACCAGGAACCAGTATCTTTTTTCTGGAAGTAAGGTCCGCCGGGATGAACGAGAAATACCTGTAACAGGTTACTTTTCAATCGGAATAACAAAATGCCGGCGCTTTTTTTTGCCATCGGGATATGGTTAAGGCCTTTATTGAGCAGCTAACGTAAAGGAATAACGTATCAGCTCCGCTCGTAGTTGGTGATAACCTAACCACAGCGGAACTCACTCATCACACATCACCCATCACCCATCACTCATCACCTTTTTGACCCATTCACCATTGACCATTCCCCATTCACCCTCTTAATTACTCCAATTCCTTTCCCTACGGAAGCCGGTATTGCTGTTGTTGTTATTATTGGTAAATCTTGCAGCGGGGGTTCTTTGCACACTTGGCTGCCTGTTAATATTTGGCTTGCTCATTACAAACGGATGGTCTTCTATAACTGGAATAGACGGAGAAATTAATTTATTAATATCACGCAGGTATTCTCTCTCCTCGCTATCGCAAAAGGAAAGTGCGATACCGCTGGCACCCGCACGGCCCGTGCGTCCAATACGGTGAACATAAGTTTCAGGAACATTGGGCAATTCGAAATTTATCACGTGCGACAGGTCTTCCACATCTATTCCCCGGGCGGCGATGTCAGTTGCAACCAGCACCCTTATGCGCCCTGTTTTGAAAAGCGTTAAAGCCCGTTGACGGGCAGTTTGTGATTTGTTTCCATGAATGGCTTCCGCTTCAATATTTGCACGATTCAGTTCCTTGGCAACTTTATCTGCGCCGTGCTTTGTTCGTGTGAACACGAGCGCGTTTTGAATGGTGTTGTCTTTTAACAGATGCAGCAACAGCAGCCTTTTATCGTTTCTATCAACAAAATATAAACCCTGCTGTACTTTTTCTGCCATGGTGGAAACCGGTGTGACAGCCACTTTAACCGGGTTCTTCAGAATAGTATCTGCCAACCTTGAAATTTCAGGAGGCATTGTAGCAGAAAAGAATAAAGTCTGCTTCTTTGCAGGAAGTTTAGCAATTACTTTTTTTACATCATGGATGAAACCCATGTCCAGCATGCGGTCTGCTTCATCAAGTACAAAAAGACTGATATGCTGCAAACTGATAAATCGCTGATCTATCAGGTCAAGCAATCTTCCGGGTGTTGCTATTAAAATGTCTACACCCTGCCTCAACGCATTGGTCTGGGCGTGCTGTGATACGCCTCCGAAAACAACCAGGTGTTTCAATCCCAGGTTCTTACCGTAGGCTGCAAAACTTTCATCTATCTGGATGGCCAGCTCCCTGGTAGGTGTTAATATTAACGCCTTAATGCCGGGAAAACTGGTAGCTTTTTCCTGCTGTAGTATTTGCAGGATTGGAATAGCAAATGCCGCTGTTTTTCCTGTGCCTGTTTGGGCACAGCCCAGCAGGTCTTTGCGATCTAATACGATCGGGATAGCCTGCTCTTGTATTGGTGTAGGCGTTGTATATCCTTCTGTTTTGAGCGCCTTTAAAATGGGCTCAATGAGGTGCAATGTTTCGAATGACAATTGTAAAATATTTATTATATGATTATGATTTCACAAATAGTATGTGAATTTCTGTAAATGCCGCCCACCAAATGACTTGATGAGCTTAATGAAATGAAGGTTATCGAGTCTGCTAAGAGAGGGTATGTTTTGCGAAGATAGGTTTTAATTCTGAATGAAAAGTGAAAGTATTGGTAATCAGCGGTCGGTGGTCCGCATTGTGTATCGTAACTGCCAGACCGAAAGCTACTTCCTGGATGTATGTACATGTTAATTAAGTTGCGCTTACAACGGAAAAGATCATGCGCTTAGGCGCCTTTGTTTTTTCAACCCAAAAAATCAGGAGGATACACTTTCTATTTGCATTTCTCAGCCATCTCTTTTATTTTGTTTTGATGAAGAGCAGAGGACGACCCCCCTCAAGCTCCTGGCGCAAGTGTTCCATCGGGCTGTTTTGGAATTCTTTTTGTTTCGAACTGTGCCCGATGGACAACTCATGCCTGATCGAGGCTACCCAAGGTTTCTAATCAGGCACCCAAAGGCACAAGTTGTTCATCGGCAATTGCTTTGTGTCTAAATTGCCTTTCAATTAATACCTGCTTGTATTCAGCCGATGAAACACTTGCGCCAGTTTGAGGGCGCCCCAAGCTCCTGGCGCAAGTGTTCCATCGGGCTGGTTTGGAATTCTTTTTGTTTCGAAACTGTGCCCGATGGACAACTTGGGCCTGATCGAGGCTACCTAAGGTTTCTAATCAGGCACCCAGAGGCACAAGTTGTTCATCGGCAATTGCTTTGTGTCTAAATTGCCTTTCAATTAAT
>JBBJOD010000137.1:0-10137 GCA_037721715.1 Chitinophagaceae bacterium
TGAGAAAAAGATGTATTCCCTGCGAACAACTTGTGCCGTCACCGGGGCTTCGACAGACAGGTATGCAGACGCAGACTCGTGGAAGTGTTTCTTGTGCCAATGTTTTTTGAAAAGACTTTTATTTCTATCCGGGTTAAGATCATACATACTGTTGAGAAAGGTCATTTAATAGTTTTAATAACGGGCTTACATTTGATAAGAATAACCATTAAACCTGATTCACCAACCAAGTTCGTAGCCCCAAACACCATATGCAAACTGCAGGAGCGAAAGTTCCTGCTTTTTGATTTTATTCCATAATTTTTGCTACCAACCTCCAATCGGCTTATTCTTCTTTTGAGCCTTTCTCACCAACAAAAAAGTGTTCCTTGTTTTTAAACAGCGTGTTGAAACTCGTAAGCGATCCGTAAATACGTGTTATATATTGTTGAAGATTCACTTTCTCATTTTCGCTCATTTGTTTATGGGCGTTAATTTGCTGTTCAAGTACCCGAAGGCGGTCGCGCAGCATTACAATTTTGTGAAAGAACACATCTATCGGCATTTCCTTTGGCTTAATAGAGGCATCTTTCGGTTGTAATAACATGGTTCCGCCAACCCATCGGTCACCAATGGGAACTATCTCCTGTGTGTCGCTCCACATGCGCAATATCTTTAGTAGTGATTTTTCCACCGCTGACGTAGTTTCAATTTCAACCGTTACGTTTTCGGCGATGATCTCATCTAGGTTGCCATCGGTTTTATCTATTTCCTTAATGCCGTGGTAAATAAATGAAATGATATAAGTAGCATATTTAACTCCAACAATTACGCCGGGGCCTAGCTGCGTATGCTGAAGGCGAGTCCCTATTCCCAGTATAAGTTGATCCATTGTAGTGTTTTTAGCATCAGGTTCATACCCACCTGTCAGGCAGTTAGTCGTTAATGGCCTGGTAAACCAGCACTTTGAAGAGGTCTCCAAGGCTTCCATAATGAGTAGGATAAATATTCCGGTAGAGCAGTGCTACCATTTTTTCTTTAGGATCAACCCAGTAAGTAGTGGCAAACATGCCTCCCCACTCAAAAACCCCCACAGGCGTTGGTAGAACAGCACTCGCCTTTTCGGTCGTTATTGAAAATCCCAACCCAAATTTTTTAGCTCCTACGTTCAATTCGCCAATCTGGTTCATCGTCATTATGCGAACAGTGTTTCTGGACAGGATTCTTTTGCCATTGTATTCACCACCGTTCAACATCATCTGCAAAAAGATGGCATAGTCATAAATGGTGCCTGACAAACCGCCCCCTCCTGAATAGTAAGTGCCGTTAGCGTTAGGGTAATCGCGGTCAAAGTTTCCATTGATGGCGATTTTGTCAGCCATTTTCACCGCTTTACCGGTAACTGAATCTTCCGTATACAATTGAACGAGGCGATTGTATTTATCTTTAGGAAGATAGAAGTAAGTGTCTTTCATGCCAAGAGGATCGAAAATGCGTTGTTTAAAATAATCTGCCAGCGACATGCCGGATAACACTTCAACCAAATACCCTAATACATCGGTATTCAAGCCGTAAGTCCACTTTTCACCTGGCTGGTGAAACAATGGCAATGACCCCAGCGCTTTGATTTTATCTGCCAGAAGAATTTTGCCTACACCTATTCCCGCCACTACTCCTGCTTTTGCATAAATGGCATTAGCTTCCTTTGATCCTATTTGAGCATAACCAATTCCAGAAGTATGTGTAAGCAGGTCTCTAATGGTAATTTCACGCTTTGCAGCTATGGTAGTGTAACTGGAGTCAGCTGCGTTGAATTTATCAAGCACCCTGGATTTTTTAAATTCCGGGATATATTTAGAAACAGCATCATCCAGCATGAACTTGCCTTCTTCATATAAAGTCATCACCGCAACGCTTGTAACAGCTTTCGTTTGAGATGCCATCCTGAAGATGGCATCTTTCTTTAATGGAACTTTACCATCAACATCATTGAAGCCTATGGATTGATAATAGGCCACCTTGCCATCACGTATAACAAGCGCCACTGCTCCATTCATCCGGCCACTATCTACGTATTGTTGCAACATATTATCTATACGTTTGATCCGTTCAGACGACAGGCCGGCGGCTTCCGGGAACGGTTCCTTCAGCAGGTTGACGCGGCTTGCATTCGTCTGCGCATGCGTAAGCGGGCCTGATAACAACGAGATAATTATAAACAGGTATTTCATGATTAAGATTTGTAACCTAGATGCGGCATGGCATCTCCAAGGTAGTATTAATTGCCATCCGATGAGGTTTAGGACGGTTTAAACGGCACATTTATCGTGGTAGTTAATTAAAATTATAGACGTTTTCTCGAATTCGAATCCGTTATAATAACTGAAAACAGCGTCCAGCACCTCGTCAATTTCTTCGCGAGTGTTAAGGGTCACCAGCTTATTTCGAAACTCCCTGATGTTAGGAAGTCCTTTTAGATAATTCGCATAGTGCCTGCGCATTTCATAAATACCGGTAACAGGCCCTTTCCAGTCAACAGATCTGTGCAGGTGCTTTTTACATACCGCCACTCTTTCTTCAAGGGTTGGGGGAGGCAAATGCTCGCCCGTTTTCATGTAATGTTTTATTTCGTTAAATATCCATGGGTAACCGATTGCAGCTCGTCCGATCATCATGCCGTCGACACCGTAACGATTACGGTACTCCAGCGCCTTTTCCGGTGAATCTATGTCGCCATTGCCAAAAATAGGGATGTGGATGCGTGGATTATTTTTCACCTTTCCAATGAGCGTCCAGTCTGCTTCCCCTTTATACATTTGTGTGCGGGTTCGGCCATGTATACTAAGGGCTTTTATGCCAACATCCTGTAAACGCTCTGCTACTTCCTCTATATTCCTTGTAGTGTCGTCCCAGCCAAGCCTCGTTTTAACGGTTACCGGCAACTTTGTACTGTTGACAACTGCACTCGTTAAACGTATCATTAAAGGAATGTCTTTCAGTACACCTGCCCCGGCACCTTTACAGGCAACCTTTTTTACCGGGCAGCCAAAATTGATATCCAGCAAATCGGGATCTGTGGCATCAACTATTTTTGCTGCAAGAGAAAGGCTTTCTTCATCTCCTCCAAATATCTGTATGCCGACAGGCCTTTCATAATCGAATATATCCAGCTTCTGCCTGCTTTTGATAGCATGACGAATTAAACCCTCGGAAGAAATAAATTCTGTGTACATAAGGTCTGCGCCATTATCCTTACAAACAGAACGGAAAGGCGGATCACTCACATCTTCCATCGGTGCGAGTAGCAATGGGAATTCGGGAAGTTGTATATTGCCTATTGATTTCAATACCAGGGATCTATTAAATTTAAAAATACATTTCGCAAAAGCGAGTCGCAAATTTACGTACTAATTAATAAAGCTGATAGAAGTTGTATGAAGAAATACCTGAAACATCAACCGGCCTGGGTGCAGTTGGTTTTATTTATCAGTTTTACATTAATTACCAGCGTAGTGGCGCAAGCTTTTGTTATACCTTTGATACTGAAGGCTTACGGCTTGAATTTACAGGACCTTCGTAACTATTCGGAGCCATCCGTGGTTCCGGCATTAAAGGCTTTGCAGGCTGTTTTGTCCATTATTATATTTCTCGTACCTCCCTTGTTATTCGCACACATTTCAGACGCCAGGCCACTGCATTATATCGGTTTCCGAAAGCCCGTTCCTATTATGTTCCTGGCAATTGCGACTATTGTAATGGTAGCTGCCTTTCCGATGGTAGCATGGCTGGGTGAGATAAATCAACACCTGCACCTGCCGAAAAGCATGAAAAGTTTAGAAAGTTCGCTAAGGAAAGCGGAAACTGACAGTAATGTAATGCTTAAGCACCTGCTTAAAATGAATTCAGTTAAGGACCTGCTTGCCATGCTGGTTACATTGGCCGTTATCCCCGCAATCGTGGAGGAATTTTTTTTTCGGGGCGTATTGCAACGGCTTCTTATCCAGATCATGAAGCGTCCGTGGACAGGCATTATCCTTACAGCCGTCATATTCTCAGCTATACATGGGCAATTCCTCGGTTTCTTTCCGCGTGCGGTGCTAGGAGTAGTATTGGGAGCGCTTTTTTGGAACAGCGGCAGCCTGTGGCCCGGGATACTGGCACATTTTTTAAACAATGCCTTGCAAGTTATAATGGTTTATATAAACCCGGGGTTAGCAGACCAGGAGCCTGACTTTACTGCCAGCATCGTTACAGGAAGTATACTGGTTGTTTTGGGATCGATATGGTGGATGAGCAGGATCTCGCAAACTTCTTATGCGGAGGTTTATGATACCGATGATGATTTTCCCATTGGCCGGCGGGATGAGTATAGTGGTTAGAGGCTATTAGCCGTCAGCTATTAGCTTCTGAATCGCCCGTTGGTCGATTTATAAAACCCCTAATTGATATAATTGCATTCTATCGAAATGTAAGAGTAGATTTTAGTCATAAGCAGTATTACATGTTGTGGTAACTTAACCGGTTAAAAACCTATAGCTGATAGCAATCCTCAATTAAACAATTTTGAATGGCATTTAATCTTCAGACGCTACGTACAAGAGCCCTTACTTCGGCGGTTTTTGTGATAGTGATGCTGCTGGGATTGTTATGGAGTCAATGGAGCTTTTTTTTTCTTTTTTCAGTCATCCATTTTGGTTGCTGGATAGAATACCAGAAACTGGCCGGACTCATAGACCGCGATTACAAGAATATCAATTCTTTCCACCGGTATGGTGTTATGATAGCTGGCTGGTGCCTGATGCTTTATTTCACAAACGACTCATATCATATTGGTGAACTGTACCTTCACTCCATTGGCTGGTGGCTTGGTTTGATCCTGGTTTTCGTTTTACCAATTTCCGAGTTTTTGTTTTCGAAAGACCTTAGCTTGAAAAACATCGGTTTTTCCGTTATTGGACTTATCTATATTTCTTTGAGCTGGGGATTGATGATGGACATCAGGAACCGCGGCTCTTTCGGGAATGAAGAAGCGACAACTATTTCATTGTTTCTTCCGGTTCTGGCAATTCTTTGTATGTGGGCCAACGATACCATGGCCTACCTGGTAGGGTCCTGGATCGGTAAAACTCCATTCTCGAAGATTTCTCCGAAAAAAACCTGGGAGGGAACAGCCGGAGGTGTAATACTTTGCATTGCGCTTGTTACATTGGTGTTGCAGGATTTTTTGCATTGGACCCATCTTTTATCCATCGCTGCCATCGGAGCACTGGTAGGCACTGCGGGTGATCTTTTTGAAAGCAAGCTGAAGCGGATGGCTGATGTGAAAGACAGCGGCCACATCATGCCCGGACATGGCGGTTTTCTCGATCGTTTTGATTCCTTGATATTGGCAACGCCGTTTATTTGGTTGTATGTAAGGTTGTTCATTTATTAGCAACCTGACTTTCTTGATTTTTACTGCAAATCTTTTTTGCAATAAAAATGACAAGTTTTACGGCTTATAGCAAACGGCTGAAAGCCGATCAATCACCTCCACAAAGCTATCATATTCCCCACTTCCCTGGCTGTTCTAAACAGGTTGGCTTCTGCATCGCGCATAGCCTGCTTCATTTCAACAGGTCCGTTACCAATAGCCAACAGCACGTCAAAATAGTGGTGCAAGGTTTCACTGGCATCAATCGGCAGTTTCCCGGAAAGTCCAATAACCGGTATGCCTTTTCTTTTTGCCAATACCGCCACGCCAAATGGTGCTTTACCATGTAGCGTTTGTTCATCGATACTGCCCTCACCAGTTATCAACAAATCAGCTTTCTGTAAAGCGTTTTCAAACCCGGTAATGGCAAGAAAATGGTCGATGCCGTTTACAAGTTCCGCATTTAGTAAAGAATGCAATCCGGCAGCCGTACCACCGGCTGCACCGCCATGTTTAACCAATGACATGTCTCTACCCATTTGTTGCTGAACAACATCCCGGAACCTGGTTAGCCCGGCATCAAGCAATAAAACGTCTTCGTCGCTTGCGCCTTTTTGTGGTCCGAAAACTTTGGCTGCACCCTGGTCACCTAACAGTAAATTCTCAACATCACAGAGGATGGTGAATTTGCATTGCAAAGCTCTATCGTCTAAATTTGCCAGATCTATTTTTTCAAGATGAACAAGATTTGCCGGTAGTTTAGATAGCTCCTTATCGTTTGCATCCAGAAATCGAACTCCGAGGGCCTGTAACATGCCGCATGCTCCGTCTACAGTGGCACTGCCCCCTATGCAAATTATTATATGCGAAACATTCCGGTCCAAGGCGTGGCTTATTAGTTGGCCGGTGCCGAAACTGGTAGCATACAGGGGATTTAATTCGTCAGGAGCCAGCAATCGCAGTCCTGAAGCATCTGCCATTTCAATGATCGCCGTGTCGCCGCCGTTTACCAGGCCGAAGTTTGAACTGATAAACCTTCCTAATGGATCACGCACCTGGCAATTTATCAACGTACCGCCTCCCCGTTTTACCAGCAGGCCGGCGGTACCATCGCCACCATCGCCAATCGGAAAGCTTTCGGTGGTGCACTCAAGACGGCTACTCAATAATCCTGCGCAAATAGCCTCCGCAGATGCGGTGGCATCCAGGCTGTTTTTATAAGCATTGGGAGATACCAGTATATGCATGGTGAAAGCTGTAAAATGTTACAAGTTGGCTTAAATACTTTAATATAATTTATTTATTTGATAACGAGGAAGGATTGTAAGGTTGCCAATGGTGGTGACTCATATCTCACCAAACTTTGCCACGCCGTCTGAATAACTGTAAGAAAAGGTTGATGAGAGAATAGTATTTTTATGATATGGAAGCAATTCAAATTATAGTCCAGGGAAATGTTCAGGGTGTTTTTTTCCGTGCTTCTGCAAAAAAGAAAGCTGCGCTCATTGGTATTACAGGGTGGGTTAAAAATACTAAAGAAGGTCATGTTGAAATGAAGGCACAGGGTGATCCACAACAAATACAAGAATTTTTAGTCTGGTGTAAACAAGGTCCGCCGAGCGCAAAGGTAGAGTCAGTTACAACAACAAAGGCTGAAGAAGACTTTACAGGTGAATTCAAAATACTGCATCAGTGATCTGCTTAATTTATGAAGTTATTTATAATAACATGGTTATTTTGCCCGCTAAAAACTTACTATGAAACCTGAAAGATGGGTGGTATTTTTCCTTTTAATTCTTTCAGTAATATCCGGTTACCTCATGTCGAAGGCTTCAATGTTAGGCAGGGCTGGTATGAGTATATTTTATAGGGAGTACAATTTTTTAAAAGTCTGGTGGAAAGGTGCCCTCCTTGTATCAGTATTTCTTCTTGGATTGTTTGCGCTTCATGGAATGATTCAAAAAAAGACTGCTCCCAACAAAGCACGCACATTTCATCTCATTGCTTTCGTATTTGCTCTTACAGGTTTGTATTTTACATACAATGATTTCCGTCATACTCTTTCCCACCGTTTACTTGGTGAACGATTTCACCTCGGCGTTTATTTGTTCTGGGTTGGATGGTTAGTAACCAGTGTCCTCTACCTTTTGCGATTGAATACAGGCAGTGATATAAAAAAAACTATCGATGGTCCAATATCTTCTTCCACCTCAAGCCACTAAATATCACGAAGCATCCTGTTTGTTGAACTGCTGCATTAAAGTGAACAGGCGGGGATGACTCTGTCAGGAACGTTTATAAAAGGTAATATGCTTTTTTATGTTTTACTGACTCTGTTTGGTGCGTTTCATTGATGTACTGTTTCAAATCTCTCTCAATTGTAGAACATATTGCGGTCATCGGCGTATCAGTAGGTTTGTTCTCAAATGGATCTTGCAGGTGAATAGCCATCTTTTCAATTAGAAAGAATACAGTGGCTATTGCTACCAGGGCGGGTATGAAAATGATAGCACCAAAAACTTGTATCAAAGAAAAGGGTAATAGTACAAAAAAGACGATAAGTGAGAAATGAATGTACAAACTATAAGTAGCCGGAAATATCGTGTTCTTTATGCGTTCACACTTTCCCATTGAATCAGTTAGTCTTGTAAGTGTTTTGTCTATTTCAATCTGCTGATAAGCATTTATCCATCCATTCTCCAATGCCTGTTGTATATCGTTGCCATGCAATTCAATTAAAGCCATAGGTGTATTATCATAGCTTTTCAAATGCTGCACATCTCTCTTAACAAGTATTTTTCCAGGCCTTCGGATGAGTCCTGTTTACGAAGGCTACGGCTCAAACTATAGCACCAGGCTATTTGTCGGTTTATAAATCGTTGTTTAAAAAAGAATAGGTCTTCTCCCTGGTAGGCTTCCTTGCTTAAAGCACCGCTATCGAGGCCCATTACAATATTATCGGTCGCCCCGAGCGCAGTAAGCATAAGAATGGGAGTAGTTATTTCGTGTTGCCTGCATTTTTTGCAAAGTTGCAAGCCATCTATGCCAGGAAGCATTACGTCAAAAATAAAAAGGTCGTATTTGAATAAGTTGATATACTCCCAGGCCATAGAACCATCCATTGCAACCGTAATTTCATAATTTTCTTCCTCGAGGGTTTTTTTAAGAAAGGAAGCTACATCAGGTTCATCTTCTACTACTAACAGGCGCATTTATACTGGCTTATAAAGTGGAAAATTACATCGAAATAAACAGAATACTTGCTATTGTTAACGTTTAAACGATTTGTTAATGCCTTGGCATTGGGGTTATGCGGATTCAAATTTACGCTGTCGGCGCAGATATGTTTGCGTAAAAACAGCGGTGTTGAAGAATCCTCTGTAAAAGCAAACCAGAAGGTGATATTGACCTATTTATTCACCCCATAATGCTGTTACGAAGCAGGGAATAATTTTTGAATGTAAGACAGTAGATCTTCCTACCTAAAACAGATCATTCATCAAACCATTTAATAATGAGTTACGTTCATACAAACAACAATACCGCATCGCCGGTTAGTCTTTTCTACGAAGACTGGGGAACCGGTAAACCGGTAGTATTGATTCATGGTTGGCCTTTAAGCCATGAAATGTGGGAATACCAGGTGACTGAACTACCAAAGCATGGTATTCGGTGCATTGCTTATGACAGGAGAGGATTTGGAAAGTCAACCAAGACCTGGGATGGTTACAACTACGACACTTTGGCGGCAGACCTTAAGGCATTGCTTGATGAACTCGATCTTAAAAATGTAACATTGGTAGGCTTTTCAATGGGCGGTGGCGAAATTGCTCGGTACTTTGGACTGTATGGAAGCGAGCGGATTTCAAAAGTTGTTTTGATAAGTGCCGTCACTCCCTTCCTGTTAAAAACAAGTGACAATCCAGGCGGGGTAGACCAGGAAATTTTTGATAAAATGGTTGATCAGATCAGCGAGGACAGGGCTGATTTCCTGGTAAATTTCGGCAAGCAATTTTTCGGCGCTAGTATGATTCAACACCCGGTTAGCCAAGCCATGCTCGATTGGAACCAGACACTCGCGCTACTTGGTTCTCCCCAGGCAACAATTGAATGTGCCCGTGCCTTTTCAGAAACTGACTTCCGCCATGATATTCCAAAAATACAAGTGCCTACGCTTATCATTCACGGTGATAACGACAAAACGGTGCCTATCGGGGTAAGCGGCGACCTCACTGCAAATATGCTGGTCAATGCAGAATACAAAGTTTACGAAGGGGCCCCACATGGACTTTACTATACAGACAAGGATCGTCTTAACAAGGATCTGATCACCTTTATTGGGTAATAATTTATATTAGAATGAAAGCGATCTCCAAACCCAGGAGATCGCTTTTTTCATAATTGCCTAACGCTATTAACCGTTGTCATAATATCCGGAGCATTTATAACAACCGGATGACGCCGATTATCTTTCGCTATCCCGCTTCTTTATTGGCATCTCTGCCTGGCAATAAATATATAGGTCGCTTACTTGACAGTTTGGGCGCTGATGGTCTCATAAGTTAACACATCGCTTAATAAATTGAGGTGACCGGTGTTTAAGTAATTTATCCTTTACACCCACCAGGTATCATCTCTCTTGAAGCTCGGTTCCTTTAAATGTGTTTCCCTGGGACAGATCACCTGTTTCGTACCCTTTTCTGAACCAGTACATCCTTTGCTCCGATGTGCCATGAGTAAAGGCA
>JBBJOD010000138.1:0-10109 GCA_037721715.1 Chitinophagaceae bacterium
GAGGGTGCCTTTTATAACTAAATCATTATACCATTGTGCGTAATCTTGTTTCCTGCTTGTTATCTCTTTGCTCATGAAAATTTTTTAATAACGACCCCCCAATTTTAGCGCTGGTAAGATCGTGTTGCAAAGTAACAAATTCAACAGGAGTTATCTCTGATTGTAAATTATCATTTTTAACAATCTCGTTGTAAAATTGAACGGAACGGCAAATATTTTGTTGTAACTTTATTGCAATGATCAGCCAATTAAATTTTCAAATTCTAAATAACGTTGCCATGAAATCTAGCAATACTAAATTTTTACTCCTGGCGCTTGGTGTTATCGCATTAACCAGTTGTTCCACAGCCTATAAAATGGGACAAACGCCAGATGACGTTTACTTTTCTCCGGCTAAGGAGAGGCAGCAGTCAGAAGAATACGTTGCATCCCGCCGGGATGACGACAGGTACCAGGGCAGCCAACGCAGGAACGAAAGTTACTAATCATAGGTTGATTTTGATTCTTATAGAAACGACCGGTTTTTGAGGATGAGTATAGGAAGCCCAATGAGGTTGTCAACATTCGACAATTACTATATGTATGACGGTTACAGTAATTGGAAGTATAATAATTACGGGTACAATTCGAATACACCCTGGAACAGTTATTATTACTGGAACAACTACTTTAATCCTTACAACAGTTTTAATTTTTATTCACCTTACTCTAATAGCGGTTTTGGCGGATACGGTGGATATGGTGGAGGTGTTGTAGTAAACCCAAAGATTTCTGTTAATTCAACACTAAGGCCAAGGACATTCAATCCCGGCAGTTACTCAAACAATAACTATAATAACAGTAACCTTTACCTGTACAAAAATTCACCCACTGTAAGGCCATCGTCCAATAGTAATGGGAACCGTTATAACAACAGTAACAATACTTACTATAACAATAGTAACTCTGGAAGTAACGTGCGCAGGTTGCCATCTTCTTCAAACAATAATTACAATAATTCTAACAGCAGCAGAAACAATAATAACAGTTACTCACAGCCTTCGAGGAGTACTTACGAAGCACCTACAAGGTCTTACTCTCCCTCTACAAATTCTTCCAGTAGCGGAAGCAGCAGTAGCGGAAGCAGCAGCGGCGGAAGTTCCGGTGGTGTTTCAAGGCCAACGAGAGGGGGAAATTAGAAAGTCAAGATGGATGTAGATATTTTAGGTATATATAAGAAGGAGGAAACCTGATTTAAGTTCTTACTTGAATGTTGTTTCCTCCTTTTGCATAAGGACTTGAATCACCAGAAATAATTTAATGTATGAAACGTAGCATCTTATTTTCCTTTATAATGATCATAACGGCATCTTGCCTGGCCCAGGTACCGGATGATGCCCTGAAATTTTCCTGGCTCAGTCCCAGTGGAACGGCTCGTAACCAGGCAGTGGGTGGAGCAATGGGTTCTTTAGGTGGAGATATAACAGCCACTTTTGTAAACCCTGCAGGCATCGGTTTGTATAAAACAGGCGAAGTGGTATTGAGTCCCGGATTTAATTTTTTAAATAATAAAAGTACCTACCGGGAAAATACTACTTCAGTCACCAACAATTCTTTTAACCTGGGCACCTCGGGCCTGGTCATAGGATTCAGCAACCGCAACAGCAAACTAAAAAGCGGCGCCTTTAGTCTTGCTGTAAACCGCACTGCAAATTTCAATACAAACATTGACTACAATGGATCAAATAATTTCAGCTCTTATTCAGAACAGTATGCTTCAGAATTGGCAAACTCTAAAATACCAATAGGCAAGGCTCTTGACTTTGATGCGCCACTTTCTCTAGGGACGAAAATGGCTGTTTATTCTTACCTCATAGATACTGCCACGCGGAATGGCAGCTTACAGGTAATCGGACTTCCTGAAAGATTGCTTGAGCGCGGACAGCAAAACTACCTACAAACAAAAGGTGGCATCACAGAAATAGCCCTGGGCCTGGCCGGCAATATGAATGATAAGTTTTTTTTCGGAGGAAGCATTGGTATTCCCATTGTTAACTACGAAAAAACGAGCACTTTTACTGAGCGGGATCTTAGTGGCAACATCAATAACAACTTCGATTACTCTACGCTCCGAGAAACGTATACAACAAAAGGAATTGGGCTGAACGCTAAGGCAGGAATTATTTTTAAACCTGTGGAAGATGTCCGATTGGGCCTGTCACTTCATTCCCCTACTATTTATGGATTACAAGATACCTATAGTGGTAACATGGCAACGGAAACAGAAAACTATCCTCCCAGCCCCGGTCTTGTGGAAGTAAATTCTGCAACCGTGAGTGGCAATGAACTCTCTCAATACAAGTACGACCTGATATCTCCCTGGAAGGTATTGTTAAGCGGTTCCTATATGTTTCATGAAGTAGAAGATGTGGGTAAACAACGCGGATTTATATCAGCAGATGTTGAATATGTTAACTACAAAGCCGCGATGTACCAGACCGCTGACGAAAACGCAACTGATAACACCTATTATACTGATATCAACAATTCGATAGACAACTTATATAAAGGCAGTTTCAATTTTAAGGTCGGAGGTGAATTGAAATTCGAAACGATCATGGTCAGGGCTGGTTTTGCTCACTATGGAAATCCATACGAGGATGCGGAACTAGACGCCGGCCGTAATTTCATTAGCGGTGGTGTGGGATACCGTGATAAGGGATTTTTCGTTGACCTTACCTATGTACATGGAATGCAAAAGAATGTAAATTTCCCCTATCGGCTTTCAGACAAGCCAAATACTTTTGCAGCAGTAAATGGTACCAGCGCAAATGTGTTGCTGACAGTAGGTTTCAAGTTTTAATACCTTACATGAAGCGCACCATAAAAAAACCCACGGAAGTGGGTTTTTCATTATAAGAATTCTTAGTAATCATAGGAATTAGATTGTTGATCTTCTGGACATTGGACGGACGTACACCGGAAGTAATTTAACACCTTAACTTATAATTTGCTGTTTAGAAGGAACCTAATTTGTCGTAATACGGACAATCGTATAATTGCAGTAAGTAATTTCACTTAATCAATATACGTATGTAGGATGTACCATGTCTTTTACACTTGAAATTTTATTCATATTTATTCCAAACAATCGAAATTACCCATCCTGCACTGCAGAAAAACCGGCCAGACGCCAGCAAGGGGTTATTATTACAGACGAACAAGTGTTAAAAGATGAAAGTTATTTACTGTTACCTAACTCACTTTTTATTCCTTCCATATCACCTGGTGAAAACCATTTAATGGAAATGTCTCTTCTAAACCAGGTCATTTGGCGCTTTGCATAGTCGCGGGTGTGCTTTTTTATATTTTCAATCGCCTCCCCCATCGAGACCTTCCCTTCAAAATGTTCGAACAGTTCTTTGTAACCAACCGTATTCAACGCATTCAGGTGATTGCAAGCGACTAGTGATCTTACTTCTTCTGCCAATCCCTGCTCAATCATAACATCAACCCGCTTATTAATTTGACGGTCTAACATCTCTTTCCCCAGCTGCAACCCTATTTTCTTTACCTGGAAGCTCCTTACCTTTTTTATATTAGCCTGGAAAGACTGAATAGAACGTCCTGTTGACAACTTAACCTCGAGGCACCTCATCAGTCTTTGAGGATTAAGTACATCACCTGCGTTAAAATAACCTGGATCATTCAGCGCTACCTGTTGCTGTAACCAGTGGAGCCCATACGCTTCATAACCCGACCGGGTACTCTCTCTTACACTTTGAGAAATAACCGGTATTTCATCCAATCCTTCACAGAACGCCTGGGCGTACAAGCCGGTTCCCCCTACCAAAACGGCAGTATCATGGCACTTAAAAATTTCAGCAGCAGCAGAAAGCGCATACTGTTCAAAAATAGCGGCATTTACCTGCTGAGAGATGGAATGAGAATCGATAAAATAATGCCTGGTATCTTTTAACTGTGCCTGGGAAGGTTTACTAACGCCGATCTGTAATTCCTGGTAACATTGCCGGGAATCGAAAGATATAATGTCTGTGTTAAATAATTTTGCCAGCTGAACGGAGAGGGCAGTTTTTCCGACAGCCGTTGCACCAACCACCATTATACACGTATTGTCGCTCATTTTAGAAGGTTCCCGAACTGGCCTGTAATAGTCATTCGGGTATCATTAACAATAGCAGGAACGTGATCAAAAAAAGCAGTTCGCTTTTCAATTTTAATTAACCGGTTACACCTCGTCGGTTTTTTCCTCCTCATCCTCCACTACTTCACCTTCTTCACCAAAACCTTCAACGTTTTTTCCGAGATCATACTTTTCCTCTATTTCGGCCAGCTTGTCGCCAATTAGTCCTTTGGTGCCGTATTGAGACGGGCCAATGCCTTCCGTACGAATTAAGGCTGGATAATCTAGCCTGGGATTTTCTTCTTTTGATACATTTATAAGTTCTACCTGGAATGACCAGTTTTTTATGAAGTCGTATACATATATAAACTTTTGGTTTGGATCAAAAATTTCGGAACCGATCAGGGTAACACCCATTAGCAAAGGTTCTACTTTGTAAGACTTACTGTATTTTTCAAGACTGATTTCCCTACCGCGCTGCCAGCTGTCATTGCTTCTGTAGAATGTTGCCTGGTGCTTACTATCAAATTCGTAGGCTCTCAGTATAGCCTGGTGCAATTGTAAAAAATGTTGGGTATGCCGTATAGCTACATCCCTATACACACTATCATCTTCTTCCAAATAAATCCTGAATTTCAAAATTGCCATAACTCAATAATTTAGTTCCTCCTTTGATGTGTTAGTCATCTATAACAATTCCCTCAGGTTTTCAATTGTTACACCATTATTGCACCTATACAATTACTTTGCCACTTGCAGGTGGTATTCTTTTCCCTTTTGCAGCATGAAATCATACGCCTGCTGATAATCATTTTCTATCTCACCGTCCAGGATCGCATCTTTAATAGCTTTCTTTATGTCCCCAACAGCCTTGCAGGGTTGAAGGCCAAAAACCTCCATGATCATCTCACCTGTAACGGGCGGTTGCCAGTTACGGATATGGTCCTTTTGCTCTACTTCTTTCAAGCGTTTGCGAACAAGCTCAAAATTTGACAGGTACCTCTTTACCTTCAACTTATTCTTGGATGTTATGTCCGCCTCGCACAACACCATCAGTTGGTCAAGGTCATCTCCTGCATCGAATAAGAGCCGCCTGATGGCTGAATCTGTAATGTTCTCCTGGGTAAGGCTAATAGGGCGCAAATGTAACTCAACCAGTTTACGTACAAAGCGCATTCTTTCATTTTGTGGCAATTTATACTTCATAAATATGCGCGGCACCATCCTTCCCCCAACCACCTCATGGCCATGAAAGGTCCATCCATGCCCCTCTTCAAACTTTTTTGTAGCCGGTTTACCGATATCATGCAATAATGCAGCCCACCGCATCCAGAGGTCGTCTGTATTTGCCGCTATATTGTCCACTACCTGTAAAGTATGGTAGAAATTGTCTTTGTGTCCCAAACCATCAATGTATTCGGCGCCTGCCAGGTCAACCATTTGCGGAAAAATGATATGTAACAAACCTGAGGTGTACAGGTGATGAAAGCCAATAGAGGGTTTATCACTGAGTAATATTTTATTCAGTTCCATAGTGATGCGCTCCTGGGAAATGATGCGGATTCTAGTCGCGTTTTTTTTTATTCCTTCAAAAGTGTCCACAGAAATGCGAAAATTAAGCTCGGAGGCGAAACGAATGGCACGGAGCATCCGCAAAGGATCATCCTTAAAAGTGGTATCCGGGTCAGAGGCGGTCTGAATCAGTTTCTGCTCAAGATGACCTATGCCGTTAAATGGATCAAGCAACCTTCCAAAGTCGCCCGCATTTAAACTAATGGCCATGGCATTGATAGTCAGGTCACGGCGCAGCTGGTCGTCTTCGAGGTTTCCAGGTTCTACCAGCGGGTTTCTACTGTCTGGGTTATAGCTTTCCTTTCGTGCACCTACAAATTCAATTTCAAGATCTTCCAGTTTAATCTGGGCGGTACCATAATTCTTAAAATAGGAAACAAAAGGTTTGGGAGAAAAATGTTCAGCCGACTTATGGGCCAGCGCTATGCCGTCTCCGACACATAAAATATCGGCATCTTTCGTATTTCTCTGAAGAAGCTTATCTCTCACGAAACCGCCAATAAGGTAACACGCGTCACCCTGGTCTGCTGCAGCCTCGGCTATTTTATTAAATACAAACAATTCTCTATCTGTGCAATTGATATCCATATAATGATACAAAGGTAAGGAGTGAGGGATGAGTTATGAATTATGAGTTATGGGTTATGAGTGGGACTAACAGCGTTCAAGTAGCGAGTGAGAAAAGAAACTCATCACCCATAATTCATCACTCATCACTCATCACTATAAAACCCTTTCATCATCATCTCCACCACGAGTTTCTCCTCCAACATTTCCAGGCATTTGGGTATGCCATACAAAACACAGGTGTTTTTTCTACAAGGCTCACAGGGTAACTGGCCGAAACGAATAATACTGAGGTTATCGGTATTAAATGGAGCCGTATTCAGTTCATTACCTGCCCCGAATAATACAACGGTATGGGTACCGGTTGCATTGGCAAGATGGGCCGGCCCGGAGTCGGTAGTTACTACCACACGCGATGATGCCATTAATTCAATCAATTGGGCCAAGGTTGTTTTGCCAGCCAGGTTAACAATATTGTTAGAACTTGGTAACCGGAGGAACAATTCTTCTGTATAGTTCCTATCATTTTTTCCACCTATGAGCACAATCCTTGATTCATATTTTTCTCTAATGCAGGTAACCAGGTCTATAGCTTTTTTAATGGGCAATCTCCTCGAACTGGCTTCTGAGTTGATATTAAATACAATCTGGTCAATGTTTGGCGAGTGATGTAAGCGGATATAAATTTTTTCGCTGTCTACTGTTCGCTGGCTGTATGATGCCAGCAGGTTGGTATACTCTGTTACCCGGTGAGAAAAACCCTTTTTTTTCACCGGGTATGTCAGCAAAAGACTACGGCCTTCATTTCCATACCCGATCCTTTTTCTTGATCCGGAAGCGAATCCGATCAACGCTGATGAGAAAGAATCAGGCAATGAAAAAAAGAGGTCATATCTGCCTTGCCTGCGAATCGTGGTTCCAAAGCGCCAGGCACCCAGGATTCCGGGAAATTCATCCTTGGAAAATATAAAAACTGCTGCCGTTTCCGGGAAGAACTCAATCAATCCTTCCAACCCTTTTTTTACAATCACACCAACTGTTGCACCAGGATAAACACTATACAAGGCGTTTATGAAGCCAATACTCATCACCATATCCCCCAACCAATTGGGCAAGCGTACCAGTATTTTCATTTATATGAATTATTGAATAATTATGTCGGCTGAAACTTTCAAGGGCGAATCACCTTTACGGTACCATCTGCGTTAAATTTAATGACCGCTGAAGCCTCGAGCACCAGGTTTTCATCCTGCCTGTATTTAACAACGTAGTTGACCTCCTTTTTTACTTCTTCAGTTATTTCATGGAACGATCGGGGTGTAGGTTGTCCTGAAAGGTTGGCTGATGTAGAAACAAGGGGCTTACGGAACCTTTTAATAAGGTGTTTGGTAAAAATTTCTTTCGTGATGCGAATGCCGATAGTGCCGTCGTCAGCTATAATGTTGCCAGCTACGCCTGTTCCGCCATTGTAAATTACTGTAGTAGGTTTGTTTACCGACTTCAGAAAGTCAGAAATGGAAGGATCAGGCTGGGTGACATATCTCAGCATCTCCCTTTCATCTGCCACCAATACGATCATTGTTTTATTGTCGGGCCTTTGCTTGATCGAAAAAATTTTCTCCACTGCCATTTCATTGGTAGCATCACACCCCAACCCCCAGACCGAATCTGTTGGATATAATATAATTCCACCGGACCTTAAAACCTCCAGGCAGTTTTCTACATCGGTTAAGTAATCGGTCATCTGTCAAAGTTAGTTTGATATCATCACAACAGTAAGGATGGGTAATGGATCAAATTAGTTTTTAATCAATAGTGCTGACATTTATTTCTTTCGTTGATGTGATTAAACGGCTCTTTATCACTTATTTTTCTATTTACCTATTCTCCCCTACTTTAGCGGAAACTTAGCAGCATGAACCTCCACGAATACCAATCCAAAGAATTACTAAAAAAATACAATGTTCCGGTACAGGAAGGAATAGCCTGTAATACACCTGGAGAGGCGGAAGAGGCCTATCGCCAGATCAAAACTCAGTACGGAAGCAACTTCGCGGTAGTTAAAGCGCAGATTCACGCCGGTGGCCGCGGCAAGGGAAAGATTGTAGGTAAAGAGCAGCGTGGGGTGGCTGTAGGTAAGAATGCTGAAGCAGTCAAAGACATTGCGCAGAACATACTGGGCGGCGTGCTCGTGACTATTCAAACAGGCCCGGCCGGTAAAATGGTGAACAAGGTACTGGTGGCACAAGATGTTTATTATGAAGGCCCAACGCAGGTAAAAGAATTTTATCTTTCGATATTGCTGGATCGCTCAAAAGGCCAAAATGTGATAATGTACAGCACCGAAGGCGGTATGGACATTGAAGAAGTGGCGCACAATACGCCTGAGAAAATTTTCAAGGAATGGGTGCATCCCGGCGGCCCCCTCCAGGCTTTCCAGGCGCGAAAAATAGCATTCAATTTCGGACTCAGTGGCGAACCGTTTAAGAATATGGTAAAATTTGTAACCAACCTCTATAATGCGTATGTTGGTTTGGATTGTAGTATGGTTGAGATTAACCCGTTATTTAAAACAAGTGACAACAAAATTATAGCGGTTGACTGTAAAATGAACCTGGATGATAATGCGCTGATGCGTCACCCTGAACTTACCGTATTAAGAGATGTAAACGAGGAAGATCCGACCGAAGTAGAAGCGGGCAAATACAACCTGAATTTTGTAAAGCTTGATGGAAACGTGGGTTGTATGGTTAATGGTGCCGGGCTGGCAATGGCTACAATGGATATGATTAAACTAAGTGGCGGTGAACCAGCCAACTTCCTGGATGTAGGAGGTACGGCTAACGCCCAAACCGTAGAAGCCGGATTTCGTATTATTTTAAAGGATCCCAAAGTAAAGGCCATCCTCATAAACATCTTCGGAGGCATTGTAAGATGCGACCGCGTGGCGCAGGGCGTAATTGACGCATACAATACCATGGGCAATATTTCAATCCCAATTATTGTGAGGCTCCAGGGCACCAATGCTGTGGAAGCGAAAAAACTGATTGACGAAAGCGGCCTGAAAGTTCAATCTGCGATCTTATTGAGTGAAGCCGCGGAACTGGTAAACAAGGCCCTGGGAGAAAATAACGCTTCTACGATATGACAGCGCTGAATGATATCGCTTCAAGAGAGATCATCCCCGGCTTCCATGCAAAATTTGTACATGGAGTTCAATCTACCATGGCTTTCTGGGACATCAAGAAAGGCAGTAGTATGCCGGAACATTTTCATGCACATGAGCAGATCACTTATATTTCTGAAGGTGAACTGGAGATGTATATCGGGGGAGAAAAGATTTTATTCACAACCGGGATGGTACATGTTATTCCTGCTAATACACCACATTCTGCCATTGCACTAAAAGATAGCCGGGTAATAGATTCGTTTAGCCCTGCACGTGATGACTACAGGTAAGTAGCGCTCCTGCATAAAAAAAGCATCCGATGGGTTTGAATCCTTCGGATGCTTTTTTGTTATAAAATTTACTGTCACATTAAAATCCAAGTCCGACGGCAAAACCTTTAACAGCTTTTGGAAAAGCTGACATAGCACTTGCATTGCCATTTGTAAGGTTGATACCATAAATTTTGGTAGTGCCTCCCGATGTAAGAACGGCGTAACCTTTACCTGAAGTACCTCCTATATCAAAACCTGCTGTCTGCGTAACATCAATACCCAATGAACCAACTTCAACCAATGTGCCGGCATTAGGCGGATCCTGTTTGAATAACTTGTCCATTGTTGCATCGATATCAAACAATACGGTGGTTGTTGCACCGGCGAAATTGTTTGTATAGGCAAC
>JBBJOD010000139.1:0-10094 GCA_037721715.1 Chitinophagaceae bacterium
CTATACCAGCATCCTTTTTGGAAGTTCAATAGTGATCATTTTGCTGTTTCTCATCAACGGCATTTTCCGCGGAGCCGGAGACGCTTCTATTGCAATGCGCTCATTATGGATAGCCAATATCTGTAATATCATTCTATGCCCAACACTTATTTACGGAATAGGAAGTTGGCCTGGCTTGGGCTTAACCGGGGCTGCATTAGCTACCGCTATAGGCAGAGGCATAGGAGTGACTTACCAGCTTTTTCACCTTTTTAGCGGTAAAGGTATCATCAAGGTAAGATGGCAACATTTCAAACCAGACTGGAAGATCATTGGATCCCTCTTTCATCTTAGCTGGACGGCTACCATTCAATTTTTGATAGCATCAGCCAGTTGGATCGTTTTGACCAAAATTATTTCACAATTCGGTAGCGCTGCTATTGCCGGTTATACTGTCGCAATGCGGGTGATCATGTTTTTCATATTGCCGGCATGGGGAATGAGCAACGCTGCCGCAACCCTTGTAGGGCAAAACCTGGGAGCCGCACTTCCTGAAAGGGCGGAACAGTCTGTTTGGAAAACGGCTAAATACAATGCCATCTTCATGTCTGTGGTGTCACTGGTATTCCTGTTGTTTTCAACTGAAATTATATTGTTCATGAATAATGACAGAGAGGTGGAAAAAATTGCAACCCAGGCACTACGTATTGTCAGCCTTGGCTATGTATTTTATGGTGTTGGCATGGTGATCACCAGTGCTTTTAATGGAGCAGGTGATACAAAAACTCCCACCTGGATTAACCTGTTCGGCTTTTGGGCCTTCCAGATTCCGCTGGCTTATCTATTTGCCATAACATGGGAACTGGGCCCAAAAGGAGTATTTTTTGCAGTTATCATCGCTGAAGCAGCTATCACCGTTGCAGGTATCATAATTTTTAGAAAGGGCTGGTGGAAGAGTATTAAGGTGTAGAGGTAAAAATTATTCACCTGTATTCAATTATTATAATAGCTATTCTCTTAATTTGTGCCTATGAACTATATTGATGCTCATAAACTTCGACAGATTTCCTTTATCATCATTTTGATTCTCCTTGGCTATATACTGTTCGTTGAGTTGAAAAATTTTATCCCCGGCTTTCTTGGTGCACTGACATTTTATGTAATGATGCGAAAGTGGATGTTCAGAATGGTTTATGCAAGACAATGGAAACCGGGGGCTGCGGCATTAATCCTCATGCTGACTTCTTTTATAGTGATCATGGTGCCGGTTTGGATGGTGGTAAACCTGATGTCTTCAAGGGTTACTTTTGCTATAGATCACTTACCGGAAGTAATGGACAAAGTAAAGCCTCTGCTGGATCATCTTACAAAGAGAACCGGGTTTGAGTTATTCAGCGATAAAAATTTAAGTTCAGTCAGTAGTTTTCTTGCCACTAAGCTTCCTTCACTTCTTGGCGCAACGTTCAATACCCTCGCATCGCTGGCCATGATGTATTTTATGATGTATTTTATGCTTGTGAATGGTAGGAAAATGGAAAGGGCAATGTCTGACTTTGTGCCCATGAATGATGAAAACACCAACAAAGTGGGTACAGAAATTAATAACATCGTAGTATCTAATGCTATAGGAATACCGTTAATTGCTTTTTTGCAGGGCGTTGTAGGCTTGATAGGTTACTTTTTACTCGGTGTAGACCAGCCGGTATTCTGGTTTGTTGTTACCTGTGTTACCGCGATGCTGCCCATCGTGGGCGCTGCAATAGCCTATGTGCCGTTGACCATCATATTTTTTGCCCAGGGAGATAACTGGCGGGGTGTACTTATGCTAATTTATGGATTTGGCATTATTGGACTTGTAGACAACGTTTTCAGGATTGCGCTTTCAAAGAAGATTGGTGATATTCATCCGCTCGTAACCGTACTGGGCGTGATTGCCGGATTGAACCTCTTTGGATTTATTGGCCTTGTCTTCGGGCCCTTGCTGATTTCTCTTTTCCTGCTTTCTATTAAGATCTACTCACTGGAGTTTACCAACAAGCAGCCGGCAAAGCTGTCATAACGATTGCACTTCTCAAAGTTCCAGAGCGCGCTTGTCAAAGAATCAGGCAGGCTTGATATGCAACACTTCCGTCATAAATTTCTTAATTTCCAGTTGAACGCCAGCAAAGTCATTTGATTTTATATAAGAACCAATCACGTGATTCCCGGTATTTGGCATGGCCACAGACTTTTTTAGCCGATCAGCTGTACCCAACTGTTGAAACATGGTTAACATGGCGGATACTTTCACCACACTATCCTGATGAACCGGATCTTTGTAGTAATACATAATAAGAACCGGTTGGCTAACCTGATCAAATATGCGAGGTACCATGGATGTCTCCAGCAGTTCTTCTAATTGAACGGCTGCTTCAACACGGTATTTATAGTTCCAGTATTGCCTGTAAAGCGGGTGTTGATCCTTCGACTGAACATACTTAGAATGAAGCACGGTCCGTGCTACCTGTATTCCCCAGGGATCGTTCAATAGCCAGGCGTTGGGATCATTAATTGAAATGTTTGGAGACATTAGTATAAGGGAATGTACCTCCGGAAATTTTGCTGCAAGCAGTATTGCAAGGGTTCCACCCGTGGAAGTACCCATTAAAATAACTTTTTTACCAAGTTGCTTACCGATTGCAAGCGCTTCTTTTGCAGATTCCCAATAATTGTCTGCTGTTAGTTTCGCAAGGGCATCCGATGTGTCTATGCCATGTTCCGCTAATCTTGACAAGTAAAGATTACATCCGAAAATTTTTGCAATGTTACGGTGCACCGGCTCGCCCTCGGCCTGACTGGCAGAAAATCCATGCAGGTAAACAATTGCATATTCAGTTTTCGTTTTAAGTGAATCGTTGTACCAGAGTATTCTTGCCTCATTATCCGGTTTTGATTTATGATGGCCCTCTTTTGTGTCAACAGCCAATTCCAGTGCATGCCCCTCCACCCGATAAACAGGTAATGTATTGTTAAGTTTTGGAGTTACCGGCTGAGGACCGAGGAAGTAAATGATGGCCAAAATAACAGGAACGCCAATTAACCATTTCATATGCATGAATTACTTTTGCCTGTGAATCTAATACTTCTTTTGAATGAACGCTGAAGCGGGAAAATTTATAATCATTGCGGGAGCCGTTATATTGATTGCGGGTGTAATTGTTTACTTTTTCCATGACAAGTTCCACTGGATAGGCCATCTGCCTGGTGATATCCGCGTTGAAAGGGACAACTTTAGGTTCTATTTACCAATTACAACCATGATCGCGGTTAGTATCTTACTTTCAGTCATTTTACAGGTGATCCGAAAGATGTTTTAATCGGTCGCCCCTCTTGATTATGTCCCTTTTGTAACAGCTGTTCGGCCGTTCACTAACAATATTAACTTTCCGGAATCGTTTTCCCTCTGGGTGAAAAGTCGTACCTTCGCGCCTCTTTTGGAGTAATCGTTTTCCCGGTTTAAACGCCGGTCGGTTACTTAAGATAAAAGTTCACATTTATGAATATTCGTAACATAGCAATCATTGCTCACGTTGACCACGGCAAAACTACCCTGGTTGACAAAATTTTACATACTACCCACGTATTTCGTGCCAACCAGGATACGGGAGATCTCATTATGGATAGCAACGACCTTGAAAAGGAAAGAGGCATCACTATCTTTAGTAAGAATGCGGCCGTTCAATATAAAGATGTAAAAATTAATGTTATCGATACCCCCGGTCACTCAGATTTTGGTGGAGAAGTAGAACGTGTGTTAAAGATGGCAGACGGTGTATTGCTTCTTGTGGATGCTTTTGAAGGCCCTATGCCGCAGACACGTTTTGTATTACAGAAAGCGCTGCATTTACATTTACGTCCGATTGTAGTGATCAATAAGGTGGATAAGCCCAACTGCCGACCCGAAGAAGTGCATGATGCTGTTTTTGAACTGTTCTATAATTTAGATGCTACAGAAGAGCAGTTAAATTTTCCTACCATTTATGGTTCTTCCAAGCAAGGCTGGATGAACACCTCCCTGACACAAACAGAAAATATTTTTCCTTTACTGGATGCTATATTGGAATATGTACCCGAACCCGCAGTGAACCAGGGAACCCTTCAAATGCAAATTACTTCACTCGACTATTCTTCCTTTCTTGGCAGGATAGCGGTAGGAAAAGTAGCCAGGGGTTCTATAAAAGAAGGTCAATCCATTTCCCTGGTTCAGGCAGATGGCTCTATAAAGAGATCGAAGGTAAAAGAGTTATACACTTTTGAAGGAATGGGTAAAAAGAAAGCAACTGAAGTTTGGGCAGGAGATATTTGCGCGGTTGTTGGGCTGGAAGACTTTAACATTGGCGACACCATTACTGATCCCGAAAATCCTGAAGCATTGCCGGTAATCAGCGTTGACGAGCCAACAATGAGCATGTTGTTCAGCATTAACAATTCACCCTTCTTTGGTAAAGACGGTAAATTTGTTACTTCCCGTCACTTGAGAGACCGCCTTATTAAAGAGACCGAGAAGAACCTTGCATTACGGGTAGAAGATACCGAAAGTGCAGACAGTTTCCTGGTTTTTGGCAGGGGCATATTACACCTGGGTATATTGATAGAAACAATGCGCAGGGAAGGATTCGAGCTCACGATTGGCCAGCCGCAGGTTTTGGTGAAAGAGATAGAAGGAAAGAAAAACGAACCCTATGAAATACTGGTTGTAGATGTACCACAGGATTTTAGTGGGAAAGTTATAGACCTTGTTACACAACGCAAAGGCGAGATGCTCGTCATGGAAACCAAGGGAACCATGCAGCACCTGGAGTTTGAAATTCCTTCAAGGGGCCTCATAGGCTTACGGTCTACCATGCTTACCAATACAGCAGGCGAAGCAGTAATGGCACACCGTTTTCTTGAGTACAAACCATGGAAAGGGCCAATACCCGGAAGAAATAGCGGTGTTTTGATATCGAAAAACCAGGAGAAGACAACAGGGTATTCGATAGATAAATTACAGGATCGCGGTATATTTTTTGTTGACCCAGGAGAAGAAGTATATACAGGGCAGATAATTGCGGAGCATATAAAACCAGGCGACCTTATTGTAAATGCAACGGAGCCAAAAAAACTAACCAATCACCGTGCCAGCGGAAGCGATGACGCTTCACGCATTGCTCCTAAAACTTTAATGACACTGGAAGAGTGCATGGAATACATTCAGCAGGATGAATGCATTGAAGTAACGCCCAAGATCGTACGCATGAGAAAAGTTATCCTCGACGAAGATGAACGGAAAAAAGTGCAAAAGAACATGAAGACAGAACAGGTCAATTAGTTATAGCAAGACTTCAATGTCAAAACGGTTCCCTTGATATAAGGGAACTGTTTTGTTTTAGACCGCTAAGCTACTCAGCGTGCATCTTGCAAAACAATTTCACGTACCGGGCACTTTTATAAAAGTCATTGCATTTATTGTCACCTTTATTACTAATTCCTCCACGACGGGCGCAGATATACTTACAGTTTGAATCGATTAATGTATCATAAGCTGACAATCTATCTTTGCTTTACGTTGCAACAACAACTTTATAGTGGAAAAATCTAATTTTGTAGACCAGATCAGGGTATTTTGTAAAAGCGGGCATGGCGGCGCAGGAATCAAGCATTTCATGCACACCAAATTCAACGCTTTGGCTGGCCCCGACGGTGGGGATGGCGGCCGGGGCGGTCATATTATCCTACGGGGTAACAAGCAATTATGGACATTGCTCCACCTCCGCTATTACAAAAATGTGCACGCCGATAACGGTATGCCGGGACGAGGAAACAACAGTAGCGGGAAAAGTGGCAAAGATTTCTTTATAGAAGTTCCATTAGGCACGGTAGCAAGAGACGAAGTTACTAACAAAGTGGAAGCTGAAATACTCGAAGATGGACAGGAAATCATATTGATGAAAGGTGGCCGCGGTGGCCTCGGCAACTCTCACTTTGCTACTCCTACGAACCAGGCGCCTGAACATTCGCAACCAGGCGAACCTGGCGAAGAAGCGTGGAAAATTTTAGAACTTAAAGTGCTTGCAGATGTAGGGATGGTAGGTTTTCCCAATGCAGGCAAGTCAACTCTACTCTCTGTTATTACAGCCGCCACACCAAAAATAGCGGATTATGCCTTTACAACTTTAACTCCACAGCTCGGCATTGTTGAATACCGTGATAACCAGTCTTTTTGCATTGCCGATCTGCCAGGTATCATAGAGGGAGCCGCCGAAGGTAAGGGCCTTGGATACAGATTTCTTCGTCATATTGAACGCAATTCGATCTTATTGTTTCTTATACCTGCCGATAGTAACGATCATCGGAAAGATTTCGAAATACTGCTGAATGAATTAAATGAATATAACCCTGACCTCCTTCAGAAAGACTTTATTATAGCCATCAGCAAATCGGATATGCTGGATGACGAGTTAAAAGAAGCGATCTCCAAAGAGTTGCCCCAGAATGTGCCGCACCTTTTTTTTTCTTCGATTACACAGCAAGGTTTAACAGAGTTGAAAGACCTGTTATGGAAAATCATGAATGTGGAGCGATCATGATCTAACAGCTCATGGATATATTAGCTCCAGTAACGCTGCAAAAAACCACAAAAACAAAAGATTTTCAGCAACAAACACGAGTATGTAAAGATAACTACAATTCAAGCCGAAGGCACGGAACCATTCCTGTTATCTGCCAGCCTATATTTGTATATATATTTCGAAGAATAAATGGCTCGCAAAAAAAATAATAAAGCTTCTGCCAAATCGCTGTTGTCTGTACTCATTCTTGCCTGCACTTGCCTTGCAGCCTGGTGGTTATACAATCGTGAAGCGCCTCGTTTTAAACGCTATGCTGCATTTGGGATAGACATCCCCTCCAATTTCCCTATTCACGGCATCGATGTCAGCAAGTACCAGCAATTTATTGATTGGCAGGAGGTAAAATCCATGCAGGTAGATAAGGTACAAATAAATTTTGCCTTCATCAAAGCAACAGAGGGTTTAGGCCAGGTGGACAGGTATTTCACCCGGAATTGGGTGAAAGCCCAACAGGCAGAAATGATCAGGGGAGCCTATCATTTTTTCCTGGCAACAAAAAGCGGTAAGGCACAAGCCCAAAATTTTATAAATGCAGTAGAACTTGAAAAGGGTGATTTGCCCCCTGTGGTTGACGTTGAACAAACATATGGTGTGTCTGCCGATAAACTCAGGAAAAATGTGAGGGAGTTTTTAGAAACTGTAGAAATCTATTATGGAGTTAAACCTATTATTTATACAAATGTTGATTTTTATAATCATTATTTAAAAGGCGATTTCGATAAATACCAGTTATGGGTGGCTCATTACCTTCAAAGGGATCGTCCAAGGATAACAAGGGAATGGTTGTTCTGGCAGCACAGCGAACGGGGAAGAGTGAATGGAATATTAACAAAGGTAGACTTCAATGTGTTCAACGGCGATTCTACTGACCTGAACAGGTTACTGGTTGACTGATCTAAAAAATGCAAATAGACATACTACTTCACTATTAGCTACTAAAACCGTTAGTGTATGAATGAATCTGAAACAGATGTCACCGATTTTCTTCGACGGATAGTATGGTCAATGTGTGCCGGGCTGATATGGCTTTTTATCAATATGGCAGCCGGGATCTCTGGCGGCTTGTTGTTCTTCGAGAAGAAGCCGCGAGTAGCCAATATTATATTTTATATCTGGCTGGTTGCGAGTCTTACTGCGTTACTCTGGTTCCTTTATAAGACATGGCAGAAGAGGTTTCCCCACGGATAGTACCTGGAAAACAAACCTTGTATTTTTGAGAGGTTCATTCAAAATGGCTTTGACAGGGGTGTTTACTTGTGATTAGTCTAAATACCGGGCTTTTGATAGAGGCGTTTGCTGTCCCCTAACTCGTAGTACTAATTTTTAGAATCCAATATTAGGGGGGTATTTCCTTTTCCCATTATAATGATCTTGGCATTTTGAGATTTGGCTAACTCCAGTTGAGCCTGTATACTTTCATACTGCAATTGTTTTTCTGTTAACCCTTCGCTAATAATGCGCTGGTAATCTGCAATACCTTGCGCCTGCACTCTTTTCCGTTCCGCTTCCTGCCTTTCCTTTTGCAAAATGAATTGCATTTTTTGGGCATCCTGTTCAGCACTGATCTTTTGCTCAATAGAAGTTTTTACAGACTGAGGAAGGGTTATATTTCTTACCAGCAACTGTTCGAGAATTAAACCTCTTTGCTTGAAGTTCGCTTCAATATCTTTGAAAATTCGATGCTGAAACTCGTCCCGTTTAGACGAGAAAAGGGCCACAGCATCATAGTACACTGCGTTGTCGCGGATTTTCGTGCGGGTAAGTGGCCGAACAATTTTTTCAGAATAATCCAACCCCGTTTCCCTTACCAATTTTGGAGCTTCCAGAGGAAGCAATTTGTACAATACGGTCAGGTCGATCGTAACTTCCAGGCCATCAGCAGTTAAAACACGTATGGCATCGTCACCTGATTTCTGCCCTTCATCATTTATTCCGCTCATCGTATAATTCATCGTTCTAACGTCCATTTTTTCAATATCCAATACCGGGTTTACTAAATGCAGCCCACTGTATAATACATCACTTTGAACTTTTCCAAAAAGTTTTTTAACCCCGATATTTCCTGCGTCTATCTGAACAAAGCAGGAGCTTGCCACACCAAGAGCAATAATAACAAGCCCCGCAATACGCGCAGGTACACTCAATCGTCTCACATTTTCATCAGCCCGTGAAAAGCCGATACCAACAAGAAACAGTACAAAACCCAGTATAATGAATAACATATGATTTTTTTGAAGTGGTTAGAAATAGAAGTCAGGTAATTAAATGGACTGACTAGCTTAGTAAATAACATAAATGTGAAGGAGTTGTTTGCCTGCTAACTTCCTTGCTTCGTGCAATGTTGCACTTGCAATAGCAGCATGGTTATTCTTGTGAACCCCGATTTTAAAACTTGAACAGCCTTATTTATAGCTGAAGGTATTAAAAAAGAAACGGCTTAAAAAGATTTCTGGTTGGGTAGCAAGAGGCATCCCCCGTTCCGGGGGCATATAAATCCACTACTAAATTGTAAGTTTAACCTGAAATTGCTAACCAGCTTATGTCTTTAAAAGATACATTGAAATCAGATACCCGTTTAAAGAGACTTGCTATCTGGCTGGGTACTTCCGAAAAAGGCATCCGCCCTCGCTGGTGGATACGCTCATTCGTAAATCCTTTTTTTCACAAAAGGGGAAAAAATACTAAGATTTTCTCGAGAAGCCGACTTGACCTGATGCCGTTTAGTCACTTTGAGATAGGCCACGACTGCACAATTGAAGATTTTACAATTCTAAACAACGGTATGGGGCCGGTTACAATAGGTAACCATGTTTTTATAGGTGCTTCAAATGTCATCATTGGCCCGGTTACGTTGCATGACCATATTATGACTGCCCAAAACGTTGTAATATCAGGGCTAAACCATGGATTTAATAGTGTGAGTTTAGCATTTCGTTACCAGCCATGCACGGTATCTGAAATCGTTATTGGCGAAGGCTGCTGGATCGGGGCTAATGTGGTCATTACTTCCGGTGTTCAGGTAGGTAAGTTCTCCATTATAGCCGCCGGAAGTGTAGTTACAAAAAATGTCCCTTCTTACTCAATGGCCGGAGGCAATCCGGCCAAACTGTTGAAGCAGTATAATCACACGACCAATTTATGGGATAAGGTAGCGGTTGCCGACTAGTGTTATTGTTCAACCAAATATTTCTATGAGGTTACAGCTGGAAGGTAAGAAATCGACTGAAATAAACCGCAACCTGCATTGATGTTTAATTTAAAACGACAGGTAGGTCAATTCAAAAAAAAGCCCCGGCATCTTTAGACGCTGAAGCTTAAAAAGAAATTTTTGCGCGGGTATCAAAGAAAAAAAATTGTACAAACATTGCCAGAATCAATGGCAATCAGTAATCACATATTAAATATTATGGTTGTCCGGAATAAATTAATGAATTCTATTCAAATCCTTACTGGAGGCTAATCTTC
>JBBJOD010000611.1:0-2611 GCA_037721715.1 Chitinophagaceae bacterium
ATTAATAATATCCGAGATGTTGATCTTGAATTCACCCTTTGTCTTGAGGATCTTCTTTGTAAGCTGAAGGTCCAGTATTGGCCTGGATGCCTCGTATACATCGGGAGTGCCACTTGCTGCCAGGTTGTTCCCAACAACATAAATTCTTTTTCCTATCTGGTTATACAACAGCGTAGCATTGAAACCAGATTTTGAATGATCGTAGAGCAAGCCAAAGTTCAATACATAAGGCGATTGACCTTGCAAGGGTCGATCAACATTGAGAGATGAATCCTTTACCAGGCTTTTAATGAATGAACTATTCGCCTGGAAGGTGAAATTTTGAAGTCCGCCAATAAAATCAAGTTTCTTACGTAACTCAACTTCTGCACCATAGGCAGTAGCTTTTTCCGGGTTACGGTAGAAAAAAGTACTGGAACCACCGGCGCCTCTTTCGTACAATTGCTCTATCGGATCTTTAAAATTCTTGTAGAAAACCCCTGCAGTGATCATTTCGCCTGCTGCCGGGTATACTTCATATCGAAGATCAAGGTTGGTTACCTTGGTTCTTTTCAAAGCTGGAAACCCCTGCACAGAAGCATTTAATTCAAAGTCGTAAATGTTTAAAAACGAGAGTTCTCTCAGCTCCGGGCGCACAACGGTTTGTGAACCCGACAAACGAATATTCGTTTTTGAATTGAGTTTATAAGTTGCATTCACGCCGGGCAGGTAGTCAATAACCTTTGTATAAGTATGACGTGGGTCTGAGGTTTTTACACTTCCAATAAGCTGGTCATAATGTTCTACCCTCAATCCCCATACAACTCTTAACGGCGCTGACAATTGGTTGTCAAATTGCAGGAAACCGGCATTGAGGATAGTATTGGCCATGTACCGGAAATTCCGATTCTTAATGGCATCAAAACCGAATTTGTTGTCGCTGCCGTTTCCGAAATTCTGCGGAGCAAAAACCTGGTCTGCTGGTAACAACCGGAGCGCATCATTGTCGGTACCCAAATAGTTAGCAAAGAACTTTCCATCATACAAGCGGTCTTTCACCTGGAGCATATAGCCGGCTTTTACCGTTTGTTTCTGATCAAACAAGTTATAGTTCACGGAAAGGTCGCCACCACCTGTGTAAATATAGTCGCTCAGGTTCTGGAATATCCGGCTGCCGCTTTGCTGTGACAAAGTACCAGAGATCAGCAAGCGGAAGGGATCTGTTGTGCCCGAATTGCGGGTATATAAAATCCGCCGCTGATCGGGGATGTAGCCATCCAGAATATTGAAAGCACCATACCATTTAGCGCGCACGCGCGAACTGAGTGTATGGTCACCTGTAAGCTGCGAGGTGAAAAATGTGTTTTGTTTAAAAGTGAAATCCGAGCCCCTGACATCCTCTCCCAGGCCTCTCACGAAATCCTGTCCGTTTCGCTGGGTTACAGAATTTGGAGAGTTCACATTGACAATCGTCTTAACTGATATTTTATGTCGGGGATTAAACTGTACGCTCAGGCTGCCCAACCCGCCAATGGAAACGTCCTCGGCATATCGGTCATCATTAAACAAATAATTTGGCGTAACAACTCCGTCTGCAATTTCCTGGTCCTGGTTTAACTGTTTTATGTACCTGTTAGATTTATTATACAGAACCCCGAATGTTCCACCCACCGTTTTGCCAAAAACTTTTTGATTAAAACCTCCGTTGGCCTGTAGTGAAAAATTAAAAGGGGCTGTGAGCTCATTGGCCGTCCAGGAATTTTTTAGCTCTTTGCCGATGGCTGTTTTTTCCGCTGGGGTCAGTCCGTCGAATGACGACTTATTTTTATAGCCCGAAGGAAGAGCCCGGAAACCATCATCCATGCCTAAGAAATCGAGGTTTCCGCCCGAATTGCGGAAGAACTTATTTCCTATTGTCTGAGTATTAAAACCGGTTCCCACCTGCACATTAAAAAATCCTCTCAAAGGAATATCCCTGGTATTCACCTGTATCAATCCACCTGCCCATTCGCCTGGTAATTCGGGTACAAATGCTTTATTGATCACAATGTTGTCGATCATGGAAGCAGGTATCAGGTCAAACGAAAAAGTTTTACGGTCGGGCTCGGTGCTGCTCAATAAAATCCCGTTAAGCATTGCCTGGTTGTACCTGTCTGCCAAACCGCGCACAATGATAAAGCGGCCTTCCTGTATACTGGCACCGGGGGTACGCTTCAAAACTTCGCCTGTATTCCGGTCTGGCGACCGGCGAATGGCTTCCCCAGAAATAACCGAGGCAACTGTATTTGTATTTTTCTGAAACTGGATGAGCGAGTTCACATTTTCCCTGCGCGCAGAGGTGGCCGATGTTGTAACAGTAACTCCAGTGAGATCATTGGCCGCTACTGCCATCAATACGTTCAATTCATTTACCTGACCTTCCACAACCTCCACCTCATTCAGCGTCTTTGTAACGTATCCAACTGCAGAAAAGGTAACCACGTACTTGTTGGCTGGTGTAAGCAACAGCGAAAAATTTCCATCCCCGTCTGAGGTGGTTGCCGGTCCACTTGTTACCTTGATACTTACGCCAACCTGTGGTTCATTCTTATCATTTAATATCTTACCATTTAACTTCAGAGCCTGCGCCATC
>JBBJOD010000140.1:0-10013 GCA_037721715.1 Chitinophagaceae bacterium
ACTCTAATTATCTTAAATCAGTTAATTATCTGTCCTACGATTGGGGTACACTTAAGTTGAAAAAAGCTCTTTTAGAAAAAGGAATCACTGTTAGGGAAACTAAGGCTGATATGGAGATAAACCTGGCTGTTGATGCGGCTAAAGTTGGAAAAGAGGCTTACTCGATTATCACAGACGGAAAGCGCATTACGGTTATGGGTGGTGACGAAAGGGGAATGATATATGGAAGTTTATCGCTGGTGGAAGATTTAGGTAATGGAATTAGCTTGAGAAACATAAAAGCAAGTAGCGAGAAACCCAACCTGCCTTTCAGAGCTATCAAATTTGATCTTCCCTGGGATACCTATCGTCGCAGCTATGCGCTTGATTTGCATGTGCAAACCTGCAAAGATTTGAATTACTGGGAAGCGTTTTTAGATATGATGTCTTCAAACCGTTTCAATGCTCTTACCCTTTGGAATTTGCATCCATATACTTACATGATTAAAGCGAAGAACTTCCCGGAAGCGAGCCCTTTCAGTGAAAATGAATTAAAAGACTGGCAGAACTTGTTTCACGGTATTTTTCGCATGGCAAAAGAGCGGGCTATCGAAATTTATATTGTTCCTTTCAACATATTTGTCAGTCCTGCCTTTGCTAAAGCACATAACGTTGCAACGGATAACCTGGATCATGATTATTTTTTTGGTAAAGCAGATACATCCGAAATTGTTAAACGATACACAAAAGAAAGTGTAACGCAATTGTTGCAAGAATATCCCGAAATTACGGGAATGGGCCTAACGCATGGTGAGTATATGGGTGGAATGATTCCAAAAGAGCGGGAAGATTGGATAAATGAAACAATCATCAAGGGCATGCAACAGGCTAAACGAAAGTTAAAGCTGGTACACAGGATTCCATTATCAGCAAATACCGGTTCAGGTGGTTCTACCAGTATAGAAACAGAGCGGTTAACACGTAATGTAATAGAAGCGGAAGGGAAGCTGGAATTTATAGAAGCTCCTATATGGGCCGATTTGAAGTTCAATTGGTCGCATGCGCATTCGACTCCAAAGTTGGTTAAGGTTCATGGAGGCAAAATGTATGACGCTTTATTTAATCCGCCGCCCAAAAATTATAAGATCACCTGGACAGCCCGTAATGAAGATTTCTTTTGTCTGCGCTGGGGAGTACCCGACTTTGTTCGTAAACACATTGCGTTGAATACACCAACTTACGTTGGTGGCTATTTTCTAGGATCAGAAACGTATATACCTGCCAAAGATTATTTTACCAAAACCGGTACAACTGTTGATTGGAAATATGCTTTTGAAAGACAGTGGTTATTTTATAAAATTTGGGGACGGTTGCTGTATAATCCTGGCACGCCTGATGAAAAGTTCCAGGGTGAGTTTACCCGTCGTTACGGGAAACAGGCACAAAATTTATTGCAGGCATCTGCCCTTGCCGGGACAACACCCTTGCGTCTTGGTTCTGCCTTCGATTTTACGTGGGATTTTGCTCTTTATAGCGAAGGATTTATGGCGCTTGATAGCAAAGTAAAAAGGGTAGAATATATTTCCGTTCAGCGACTAATGCAACAAGCAGCTACTGACCCTGATTATGTTTCTGTATCTGAATATGCAAAAGCATCTTCAGCGGGCGGTTCTTTTGATAATATCAGGATCACGCCTCCCGTTCTTATCCGAATGCTGGAACAAGACTGTAATAAAGCACTTGACCTCGTGAAAAATATACAAACCTCTCATAATAATTCATTAATGTATGAAGTTGCCGATATCAAAGCATGGGCCAACCTTGGATTGCACTTTGCTGAAAAGCTTAAAGGAGCAGTAGCATTACAAACGTATCAAATAAAGGGTGGCGAAGAAAACAAACAAAATGCAGTGCAGCATTTGCAGGGCGCCCTGAAGTATTGGGACGTTGTTATTTCCATAACCCGACCTATATACAACGATATGCCTTTAGTTCATTATAGTGAAGAGAATGGAAGGCCCTGGAGAGAAAATGATCACCTTCGATTTCACTGGGAAAAGATAAGGCCTGATGTTGCAAAGGATGTTGAATATGCAAAAAATGCAACTTTTGCAACGACCTTGCCAGGTTCTAAAAATTAAGTGCTTATTAGCTGTTTACAGGCGTTACTATAAAAATGTACAGTATAAGGGAGCGACAGTACAGAAGTTAAATTGAAAAGCTGGAGTCATTGACATTGAAATCTAAAAAACATAGTCGTAATTATTATAGGAAGCGATTATAACCGTTACTCCGTTCGCGCCAATATCAACCACGATATCAGCAGAAAACTGAATGTAAGTTTAGAGACTACGCTTACTAATATACAAAGCGACCGTAAGTACAGCGGTGGCGGAAATAAAGGTGGTACGCTGATTTCCGGAATAATATCTGCACCACCAATTTTGAAATCTTACAACGAAAATGGTCAAGGGATAATATAACAATTCATGCTGAATCAAAGTCAAAAGACAGATACTGTACGGAATAGAAAACAGCCTTTATTTGTTGGCCTGGCTGTTATAATAGTTACTGCCCTGCTCATAGTATTTTTTTTTGAAAGAAATCGAATAGCCTATGCAGATGATCAGGAGACATTGGTAAAAGGAACGAACCTTTTTAATACCCAATGCAGGTCCTGCCATGGAATTAAAGAGCAAGGTATAGGACCTCGCTTAGGCGGGGTAACGCTTGCGGTTTCTAAAGAGGCGCTTTTGAAGTTTATTCAAGATCCGGCAAAAATGATAGAGTCAGGAGATGGACGGGCAAAAAGCTTATTTAAACAATACAAGCAACTTATGCCCTCTTTCAACGCTATGAAGCAGGATGACATTCTTTCAATACTTGCTTACATTGATCATGAAACAAGGATAGCGAAAATTGAACCCCTGCTTGTTGATACAGCTGATGTTAAAACTAAAAAAGAAAGGTATGCGCCTGCTGTTATAAAATCGGCCTTGATGATAGAGCTGGATGATTATGTTAAGGTGCCCCGTGCGGATACTAATCCCCCTGACAAAGGTATAGCAACGATTAGAGCAAGTCCTTCAGCCGACGGCTCTGTTTTCGTCAGTGATCAGATGGGGGTGATCTATAGAATTGAAAAAACAAAGGTGGATACTTTCCTGGACGTAAGATCATCTGTTCCTAATTTTATTTTCACGCCTGGAATTGGAACAGGTCTTGGCAGTTTTACATTCCATCCTGATTATCTACATAACGGTCTCCTATATACTACACATGCAGAGCAGTTTGTCGGAAAACCAACAGATTTTCAATTTGCAGATACTTTTAGAGCTGGTTTACAGTGGGTGCTGTATGAATGGAAAGTGAAGGACATCAAAGCGCATAAGTTTAGCGGTACTACAAGGGAGTTGCTCAGGATAAGTACGCCTACAACTGCTCATGGCGTTCAGGATATGTCATTTGCGCCAACCCTTGATAAGAAAAATCCCGATTATGGTATGTTATTCCTCGGTATTGGAGATGGTGGTTCAAATAATATTAAACGTCCTGACCTGGTTCATAATAAACAATCATTATTAGGCACAGTAATCCGTATAGATCCGTTAGCAAAAAATAGTAAAAACGGGCGTTACGGCATACCGCCAGATAACCCTTTTGCAAATGATCGGGATCCTGCTACAAGGAAAGAGATATGGGCTTATGGTTTTCGGAATCCGCATCGGATGGCTTGGGATACGAGCAATAAAACAAGAATGTTTGTTGCAGATATCGGAGAATCGAACATTGAAGAAATTAATGTAATTGAGAAAGGTAACGACTATGGCTGGCCTGCAAGAGAAGGCAATTACGGCATCGCAACAAAGCTGGATCTCAAAAAAGTTTTTCAGATAAAACCGGCAGAACTTTCCCTTTATCATGCGCCTTTTGCTAAATATGATCACACTGATGGAAATGCTATCAGTGGAGGTTACGTATACCAGGGACCTTTGAAAGCATTGAAGAACAAATATGTATTTGGAGACATAGTTAATGGAAAATTATTTTATGTAAACATAGACAGTCATTTATCAGATTCATCAGTTTATGAATTATCCATTTTGGCCAATAAACAAGTCACCGATCTTAAACAGTTAAATAATACAAAAAGAGTTCATCTCAGGATAGGATATGACCCGTTTGCAAAGGAGTTATTTATAATGACTAAAAACGGTATAATACGAAAGGTTACAAATGCTATCACAAAGGAATAGTCGTATAGTTAAAGTAAAAGTGTTTATTCGATTTTTAGGCAGGCTATTAGAAAAGCTAAATAGAGAATCCGGCAGGTAAAAGCGAGTTACCGATCGATGGAGAAAAAAGAACTGATGTTGGGTCGCAAGAAAACAGCAGCAGCATTTAAAATCCACCCTTAAGACTGAAATGCAGGAAGAACTTTCAAATTCATTAACCCAATCATTATAATGACAACTATCAGGGTATCAATTGCAGCATGCATATCTATTTTAATTGGCAGTCATACTATTGTTTTTGCCCAACCCGAAAAAGCATGGAAATCTATTTTTGACGGTAAAAGTTTAAAGGGATGGACCATTGTTGATAGTCCGGCTAATGTAATCATAGCGGATAGTTCCTTTGTTATTCACATGACTGCAAATACCAACAGGCATGTATTCATTCGCAGCAATGAAAGATACAAAGACTTTATCCTTGAACTTGATTGCAAACGTGACACAGCTTTTGATTCTGGAATTCTCTTCCGAGGCATCAAATCTGCTGACACAGCCAAGGTAGGTTTGTATGGATATATGGTTAAAATAGATCCCTCAACAACACGTCTGTGGACGGGTGGTGTTTTTCTGGACTTTGGCGGCACATGGATAGAGTGGCTGCATCCACTTGCGGACAACCCAAGAGCGCAGAAGGCAGAACGCGTAGGCCAATGGAACCGTTTTCGGATTGAAGCCATCGGAAATCATATTAAAGTATCGATAAATGGAATACCGACTACAAATATGACTAACTCAAGGTATGTTGAAGGATACATCGCCCTTAAAATACATTATTTGAAAAATCCTGCCTGGAATGAACAAATGTCTGCGTCGTTTAAAAATATCAGGATCATCAATTCTAAAGCTGCGGCGTATGCCAGGGAGATGGATATACCGGTAAAAGACGTAAAATAAAGTGTAATTAATTAAATGTTTAATTGATTTAACTATGAATGACGGCATTTTGAACTTTAATGGGGAAAGCCGAGGTTCTGGTTCCCTTAAGTCAGTAAAAGAAGGTATTGTACAGATAAACATAAGAGCGGCATGCCATCTGTTTATTTTACTCGTTGTATTTTCAATTCATCGACCTTTAATTGCGCAACCGGGAACTGCATGGAAAAGTATTTTCAATGGTAAAAACCTGGATGGATGGAATATCACAGGTGGCGCCGGTAAAGTGAGGGTTGAGAACAACTATATGGTGCTGAATAGAAAAGCGAATACAGAAGAACATACATTTGTTCGTACAAATAACATTTACCGGGATTTTATACTTGAGTTAGACTGCAGGCGTGATACCTCTTTTCAATATGGCATTCTATTCCGTGCCCGTGATGCTGCTGATACTGCTCATGTAAGACTCAATGGTTACCAGGTTAAAGTTGATCATACTTCCCGGCACTGGACCGGCGGCATTTTTGATGATTTTGGAACAAGCTGGAACTGGTTGACAACGCTGCAACAGGATAAACGTGCACAGAAAGCAGAAAAAGCTGTGGGTGAATGGAATCATTGGCGAATTGAGGCTATCGGGAATGTGATAAAGGTATGGCTGAATGGGGTACCTACCGCTCATTTAACCAATACGAAATATGACCGTGGGTACATCGCTTTTAAAATTCATTTTTTAGGTAATGATCCTGCACGTGAGAAAGCGTGTTCATGGTTCAGAAATGTGCGCATAATTGACTTGCATCCTGAAAAATATACCGGGAAAATGGATATACCTGCAAACGAAATAGTTTCCAGGATTAGCATTGCTTTCGATACTTCCAGCAAGCTTATGATGTTCGGGGTTGACAGATTAAAAAGGGCTTTTCAAAGATCAGGTCAGCAGGTAATTACTAGTAACTTAAAAGGGGCAGGGAAATCGGAAGATATTACCGTTTCAATATCGGGTGCGGCTAAATTGATTCAAAAAGAAGGATACAACATTAGCTTCATAAATAATAAGATGAAGATTACTGCCATTGATGCAACCGGGGCAATGTATGGTATACTTGATATTGCAGAGCAGATGCAAATGGGAAAAACATGGCAAACTGTAAAAGCAGCAACAGTTAATCCTCACTTTACTGTCCGCGCATTAAAATATAACCTTCCCTGGTCCTCTTATCGCTCGGGGCCGGCAATGGCAGAGCATTTGCAGATGAGCAAAGACCTGGATTTCTGGCAGGCTTTTCTAGACCAGATGGCTGAAAACAGGTTCAACATTCTTTCGCTATGGAACATACATCCATTTTCTTTTATGGTTAGACCTGTTAACTTTCCCGGCGCAAATAATTTCTCTGACCAGGAAATGAAAGAATGGAAACAATTCTGGACAACGTTGTTCAGGATGGCAAAGGAGCGGGGCATTGAACCATTTATCGTGAACTGGAATATAGCTGTATCGCCGGAATTCGCACAAAATTATGGTGTGAAAGAGCGTAATGACACTTCAGCAATAGTTACACAGTACACCCGCGAAGTCGTTACACAAGTTATTAATGAATATCCGGATCTTGCTGGTATAGGTATTACGCTCGCCGACTGGATGAGTAACTTTAAATTTGGTAATAGTGACTTACCTGATATGACACCTAAAGACCGTGAAGATTGGATAGAAAAGACCGTGATAGCTGGAATAAAAGGTGCAAACAGGCAGGTGAAACTGCTTCACAGGTCTGTGCTTTCATCTGATCCGCTAGAAATGCGACGGGTGATTAACAATGCAATGTTTCCGGATACTACTTTAGTCGAGATTAAGTTCAACTGGTCGCATGGTCATTCCACACCTTTTCTGGCGATGACGCACGATTCGCATTCAGGAAAAAGGGACGATGGCTACTGGAATCCCTTTCCTGAAAATTACCGGATTCAATGGATGATACGTAATGAAGATTTTTTTATTCTCCGATGGGGACAGCCGGCGTTTATAAGAAAGCATATTGCAGAGAATACACATCCATATGTTAATGGTTATTTTCTTGGTTCCGAAGGCTATATTCCTGCCAAAGATTTTTCTCATATTGAAAATAAGCATCGGAACTGGAAATATGCTTTCGAAAAACAATGGTTATATTACCAGTTATGGGGTCGGTTGCTGTATGATCCGTCAACACCTGATGAAGTATTTGAAGAAGGTTTCAATATCCGGTACGGAAACGGTGAAGGAGCGCGTTTATTGAAAGCTTATGCTGAGGCAAGTCAAATGCCATTAAAATTAGCTTCGTTTTTTGCTGGAACCTGGGATTACACTTTATATTCTGAAGGCTTTCTCGCCCCCTTTGCTGCTAATGCAGGTTTGCATGACACCGTGTCTTCTTTTATTTCGGTCGATGAGCTTATCAATCATCCCACCCTTGATCCAAATTATATTTCTATTATAGATTATGTAAAAGCTACTGTTGAAAAGAAAGCTATGGCAGCAGGAATGGTAACGCCGTTAATGCTTGCCGATTCACTTGAAAAAGAAAGCAGCAGTGTGAGGAGGCTTATCGAACCATTGCGTGTCGGCGCTTCTCAGGCTATTGCATGTGAACTGGATGACCTTGAAGCATGGGCGTATTTATGTGTGTATTTTGCTGATAAACTCCGTGCCGGCGTATCACTGCGGTATTACAGGCTTTCACGAGATAAAGTGCATCAGGAAAAAGCAGTTAAACTACTGACCAACTGCCTGTCGTATTGGAAAAAGATCAGCACAATTACAGCAGCCCATTATAAAGAAGTGCCTTACCTCGAAGGCTACGTGTCCCCATTAAATGCTTATAAAGATGCAAGGTATTTTTCATGGATCAAATACCTGCCTCAAGCCGAACGCGACATTATTATTGCAAAAGAAACTATGCCTGTAACGAAATAAGAATCCATTTTTTCTAATAATTATGTAATGTTCCGCTTAATAGGAACGCAGTTATGTAAGCGAACCCAAACTTTGTCTTACATGAAGGTTTCTGTGGATTGTTTAGGTTCTGTAGAAGACTTTTATTTTTTTACATAATATTTTTTTTAATGAAGAAAATTGCAAACCCTTTCAAAATCGACGGGGTTGCAATCTTGAAATTTTATATAATATTTAATTTACTCTGCAAATAATTACATTTCATAGGTAACTTCATGTATATTATTAGTAAACGATTACAAAGTCACAATTAAGCCCTGCTCTCAGTCTCCGGGAGAGTACTTAGAAAGCCATAATGATGAAAAAAATTTTATTCCTATCCCTGTCGATTTTATCGGGTATCTTAGGTAACACTCAAGACCTTCGTGCTCCGGCATATCCATTAATCACGCATGATCCATATCTAAGTATTTGGTCTTATGGTGACAATCTTAATGGCTCCCAAACAAAGCATTGGACGGGACGCGATCAACCTTTAACCGGCATCATTAAAGTTGATGGACAGTCTTATCAGTTCTTAGGAACTCCTCCTTCAAAAATAGAGGACATTCTTCCAACTACCGGCAAAACCCCATACGAAGTAATCTACACTTATAAGCAACCGGAAAAGGGGTGGGAACAGTCTTCTTTTTCCACTTCTTCCTGGACTAAGGGCCCTGCTCCTTACGATAGTGCAGTCACTGATGCATCAATAAGTCCTCCTACTAAATTTGAAAAGGAGGTTTGGTATAAAAGAGAATTTACCCTCATCAATAACAATTTTGAACATCCTCAGTTGTATATTACTTATGATAGCCAGGTAGAAGTTTACCTGAATGGTGTTAGGGTATTTGAAAGCCCTCGCAGAAGACAATATACTATGGTCCCACTTTCGCCAGAAGCTTTAAAGACACTCAAACCGGGCAAGAACGTTCTTGCAGTTCATTCTACTGCCAGGCCAAATGGCACCTATATCGACGTCGGTTTAATTGACGAGCGTCAACTGGCAAAACCATTGCCAATTATACAAAAGGCTGTAAAGCTTACTGCATCCCAAACTATTTATACATTAACATGCGGTAAGGCAGATGTAACAATAACATTTACTTCTCCATTATTGATGGATGAATTGGAAGTATTGGCAAGACCCGCGTCCTATATTACTTATGAGGTGCAATCTAATGATGGAAAATCACACAAAGTACAGTTGTTATTAGGTGTTTCAGGAACTATTAGCAGCAATTTTCCTACACAGGAAGTAGAGATAAAAAAAGATATTAGAGATGGACTCCTTTTCCAATCTGTAGGTACACGAAGCCAAAAAGTTTTGGCTACAAAAGGTGATGATGTTAGGATAGATTGGGGTTATGGTTATTTGGTAACTCCTAAAACAAATAATGTTTCATCGGTTGATAACAATTTAAATGGACTGGCAGGTTTCATTAGAAACAACAGTGCTGCTGCTCTTAATCAAAGTGATAGCTTACTAACTGCAGGTGAAAGTCTTGTAGGATTTGTGGTGGATATGGGAAGTGTCTTAAATAAAAAATCCGGTCATGCTATTTTAGCTTATGATGATTTGTATTCGGTTCAATATTTTGGTAAAAATTTAAAGCCATGGTGGAATCGTAAAGAAGGCGTCACTGCCGCTACAATGATCGCTGCGGCTGAAAAGGATTATGCCAGGCTAATGGTTCGTTGCAACCAGTTGGATAAAGATATTTACCAGGATGCCCTGAATTCAGGAGGTAAGAAATACGCTGATCTTTGCGTATTAGCATACAGGCAAGCAATTGCTGCACATAAAATTGTTGCTAAAGATGATGGAACGCTTCTGTTCTTCTCCAAAGAAAATTTCTCTAATGGTTCTATTGGTACTGTTGATGTTACAT
>JBBJOD010000141.1:0-10010 GCA_037721715.1 Chitinophagaceae bacterium
AACGTTCTGTCCACCGGCACCACCGCTCCTGGATGTTTCCATTTTCACATCGCTTTCCCTTACATCTACATCTACTTCCTCTGCTTCCGGCATTACGGCCACAGTGGCCGCCGAAGTATGTACCCTTCCGCTTGCTTCAGTATCCGGAACCCGCTGAACCCTGTGTACACCGCTTTCAAATTTAAGCGTACCATATACATCTTCACCGGTTATTTCAACCTGAACTTCTTTATAACCTCCTACGGTTCCTTCACTATCACTGAGTATGGCTGTTTTCCATCCTTTACCAGTAGAATACCGCAAATACATGTTTAGCAGGTTACCTGCAAAAAGGCTGGCTTCATCACCACCAGTACCGGCCCTGATTTCGAGGATAGCATTTTTTTCATCCTGCGGATCTTTTGGTATCAATAACTTACGTATATCCGCTTCCATTTTTTCCTTTTGTTCTTCGAGGCCTGCCGTTTCTACTTTTGCCAGGTCTCTTAATTCTTCGTCTTCTCCCATAAAAGCTTCCCGGTTAAATTCAAGATCGTCAAGCAGGCGTTTATAGTCATGATAGGCCTGAACAATCTTTTCAAGGCTTCGGTATTCTTTGCTCATCTGCCCAAATTTTCGGTTATCATTTACAATGGCAGGATTGCCAAGTGCAACACCGATATCTTCGAATTTAGCTTTAATAGCTTCTAATCTATCTAACATGTTTAATTGTATTTTTATGATTCCGTAACATTGCGCACTTGCTCTTAGTTGTTGGTTGATGGGCCGTTAACCTTGTACCTGTAGTTACTACCAGTTGCTCAAACTGAGGCGCAAAATTAACTTATTCAGCTATTATATGGACTATCGAAAATTAAAGGCAGATTTTATTTTCACTGGCAGCGAGATGTTGAACCGGGATAGCGTTTTAATAGTGAATGAAACGGGGACTGTTGTGCAAATAGTCAGCCCGGAGGAGGCAGGCGAACAGGTGGAAATCTTGAAAGGCCTGCTGGTACCTGGTTTTGTCAATTCCCATTGTCACCTGGAACTGAGCCACATGACAAGTGTGGTGGCCCCTGGTTCAGGTCTGGTTCCGTTTCTCAAGCGCGTAATTAAGGAGAGAAATTTTTCTTCCTTTGTTATTTCAGATGCCATGAAACGGGCCGAGGAGGAAATGTATCATTCCGGTGTGGTGGCCGTAGGCGACATATGTAATACCACCGATTCTATTGAAACGAAAAGGAACAGCGAAATAGAATGGCATAATTTCATCGAAGTAATGGGATTTAGTAAAGAAAAAGCCGGGCAGCGGCTTGCCGATGCCGGCAAAGTGCTAACGGAATTTGAACATCGGTTGCCTTTGTATAGCAACACCCGCGACGACATTGGCATTACAACCTTAACCGACCACCGACTGGCATCTTCCTTAACACCTCACGCCCCTTATTCCGTGTCTGAAACCTTATTTCAACTGATTAACGAGGTTTCAGCAGGTAAGATAATTACTATTCACAACCAGGAGTCTTTCATTGAAAATGATCTGTATGAAAATAAAAGCGGCCCCCTGTTCGAGCTCTATGAACATCTACACATTGATCCTTCTTTTTTCACACCAAGCGGTAAGTCGAGCCTAAGGACCTACCTGCCATGGCTTCAAAAAGCTTCAAGAATTCTGCTTGTTCACAACACATTTACAAGCAGGGAAGACCTGTTATTTGCAAGGTCTATTGCAGATCAGTTTCCGGATCTTTTCTTCTGTATATGCATTAATGCCAACAGGTATATCGAATCCAGTAACCCGCCAGTTGATTTGTTAAGAGAGTTCGATTGTACTATCTGTTTGGGAACTGACAGTTACGCGAGCAATTGGCAGTTGAACATGCTCGAAGAAATCAAAACAATTCAGCAGCAATTTCAACATATACCGCTGCCCGAAATTTTGCAATGGGCCACCATCAATGGTGCAAAGGCATTAAACCTGGATAAAAAATTGGGGACTTTCGAAACAGGCAAACAACCGGGCGTTGTGTTGATCGATAAAATAATGGATGGAAAAGTATGTAACGACTCAAATGCAATTAGGATTTTGTGAGCAGGGTTGTTTAACCCAACACTTCCTGGAGAATCGGGATTGTTTTCATGGTACCAAAATCCTGGATGTGTAAAGCGTAAAAATCCTGGTACGCCTTTAACAAAATTCGCCTCGATGCATTGTTAAGCTTAACCTGGTCTAATTCAACCGGTTGCCTTACCCTGAGTAATTGGGAGGTCAGGTTACTAAATTCACCTTCAAGAACATGGGGGTGGTCGGGATGCCCGGCAACGAAGATTCCATCCTGCAGATCAAGAATGTTTCTCTTCTCGGAATAGTCATCGCTAATCCTGAAACCAAAAAAGAAGGCAAGATGAAGAGAAAAGAACAAAGCAAAATTGGCTACTACGCTCACTGCTGAGCGATCCAGGTGAATAAAGGCATCTTCAATAAAGTTGAATAACGATTCATTTGTTTCCGGCTCCTTTATTGTTTTCTGCAGTAACTCCACCATAAACAACGCAACCGCGTTTCGCCTTACATCGGAGAGTATATTTAAATAGAGGTAACTCCACCTAAATTCTTTAAGCCGCTGCAGGTTTTTTAATTCGTTGTGATAAATCACAAGGTCAAGTATGGCGGCAGGTTGAAAAAGATTTGCCTTGCCCGGCCCTTTCTTTGTAAAAGTCCTTACACCGTTTACCATGTAAGACTGCAGGCCAAACATTTCAGTATAGATGCTGACAACCAGGCTGGTCTCACCATATTTTACGGTTCGTAGTACAATGCCTTTTGTTTTGAAGACCATATGAGGAGTGGCTGAAAGCTGAAGGGATTTCAGCTATCAGCATTACGTACCGTTCGTTAAATTAGGTGATACAATTGAATTTGGAATTTTCTTATTATCAAACGGATTGCGGAGAACAACCTTGCCTACTAAGCCTCCATGAGGCACAAGTTGTCCAACTGGCATTCTTGATAAATTGAACAGTCCCGAGATAACCCGTTGGAACACTTGCGCCAGTATTAAGATATTCTAGGCGTCCTTCGCGGGTTTTTCCTTGGCCATCTCCGCGGTTAATTCTCTCTGCAGCAGGTCGGCACAAGTTGTTCATCGGCAAATTCTTATAGTCTCAATCACTTCGCAACAAATCCCTTCATCCAGGCAGCCGATGAAACAATTGTACCAGGGACAGTATTTCTCCGATTACGATACCCCAAACCCGATACCCGACAACTACCTCACCATCACAATTTTCGTAACCAGTTTTTCCCGCCTGGTATCATCGCTTACTATAACCAGGTAAACACCGGAAGCTACCTGCTGACCCTTGTAGTTGCGGCCGTGCCAGGTTGCCTGCCCTCCGTTTGCCCTTGACTGGTAGACCAGTCTTCCATCAAGTTCTGTAATTTTGAACAGCGCGTTATTTGCCAGCCCCCTAATCGCTATGGTTCCGTTATAACCCGGAGGCACAGGGTTAGGAAAAACCAATGCGTTTTCGTTGGTTGTCGTTCCTTCTGTGGCATTGCCCCTGAAAGAGCATAAGCCCCTGGTAGTTGCAAAATAGACTTCGCCTGTTGATGGGTCCACAGTAATTTTTTTCACATCGTCACCTAACAGAAGGCTGTTGTCTTCTTTGAAACGGTAAACTGTTTTGTCTCCGTTCGATGAAATAAGCCAAACTCCATTTTTTGTCCCGATCCATTTTCTATTGGCGCCATCCACAGCAATGCATTGAACCGATTCATTACTAAAAAGGTAGCCGGCAAAATTGTCTTGCTGAACTACGGGCAAAACTGCTTCACAGCCCTGGACATCAAAAATCTGTTGCGGGCATTGTATGATAGCGATACCTTTGGAGGTACCCACCCAGATAAAACCGTTCTTGTCTTTGGCAATGCTTAACACATTGTTATCGGGCAGGTTGCCATTGCCTTTGCCTGCACGAATATACTTCCACCGGTCATCACCACTATTATCAATTGATGAACCGTGATTGAAGCAGAACAAACCATTGCCCTTTGGTGATACGATCCATTTCTGGTTATAACTGTCTACGACTACCTGGCTAAGGGCATAATCGGTATATGAAAAAGGTAATTGAAAACTTCTTGAAGTGCCATCGGATTTTCTAACTGAGAGTCCCTGGAAGGCACCATAATTCGCTATCCACAAATTTTTGTCATTGTCCAGCGCCAGGCCTCCTACGCGATATTGGTCAGGGATTGACAAGGATGGCTGAACGGGCGATTGTTCCTTGAAGATCCGGATGCTGTTATCTGCTTTGAATTGCAACAACCCTGCGCCAAATGAACCGGCCCATACAGTGTGGTCGGCAGGATCAACGGCTATTGAAACCAGGTCGTACAGGTCATTGACACCGGCAAGATTTCGGCTGTTATAATTGATCCACTGGTTGCCGGTAAACCGGGAGAATCCACTTCTATTAAATGTGTTATCCCAGGAACTTGTTACAGTGCCGGCGGTCACCCAGAGTGAGTTATTCTGAACGACCAGTTCGCCGGTGGAGATGGAAACGGGCGAATCAGGCTGGTATCGCTGGAAGCCGGTAGTTGAATGTTTAATTAACCCGGTAGACATATCTGCGATCCATGTTTCGTTTTGGAACCAGAGCGCCTCTCTTGGTGAAACGATAAAACCAGGCTGCTGAATAATTCGGTTGACGGAGCCATCGGGATTTAAAATCAGTATCCTGCTTTCGCCTCGCGTATTGCGCTGGGTGCAAACAAGTTTTCCGGAAGAAGAAGAAGTATTAGTGATGAGCCAGTCACTGGTATACAGTAAATTCCAGACTGGCCCATTCAAAACAAACAGCGAATCATCTTTCTGAACAATTACTTTGTTTTGTACCAGCACTGCCTGCTGGCAGGCGCCCGCTGGTAGTCCAAAAGCACCACTTAAAAGTTGCCAGTTTCGGTAATCAGCCAGGTTGATGTCATTGATTACGGCTCGCTTCAGCCCTTCCTCTGTAGCTGCGTATAAATAACTTCCATCTGTTACCACTCCACTAATTTTCACCGGTAAACCGTTATTGCCCACTATATAGGTGTCTTTAACTTCATACTTTGTTTCATCGAGTACAATAATGCCAATTCCTGTAGATAAATAAGCCCGGTCTTTAAAACAGAAAATCCGGTAGATACTTTTGTCGCCCGAAATTTCTTTTCTTTTGATGGCATCTATGTTGATGATTTCATTCTTGTAAAGGATGTCTATGTTACTATTGTTGTAAGCAATGATCAGTTTATTGGATTGTTCATTAAATGCGATGGTGCTTACGCCTACTTCATTCAGACCACTTATCTTACTCAGCCGGTCAATATTGTTGTTTACGGGATCAATGCTGAACAAACTATAAGGTGTTGCACAAAAGATCCGGTCTGTAGCGGCAACCAGTGTCATTGCCTGGTGATAAGGCAGATGCTCACTCCAGATACCGATGGGGAGTTGGTCTTAGGCATTGATTTCTATTACAAAGCATGAAAAAGCAATAATGAACCATTTCAACATATACCTTCAAAGTTAACTGGAATAAGAATTGTTTGAATAACTTCACTCGCCGCAAACAAAGTTAACTCTCTTTGTTTCGGCTTTCTGGCAACCTTGATTTCGTTACAGGTAAAACTTAATATTGATGTGGGAAAGCACTGGCAGGTTCGTATTGAAATACCGGGTGGCATTATTAGTTCTTTTGTTGGCGTCTACCGCGTTTATGGCCTGGCATGCCAGTAAGGTTGAACTGAGTTATGAATTTTCAAGAGCGATTCCCCTTGACAATCCTAAATACCAACAATACCAGTCGTTTAAAAAGCAGTTTGGTGAAGATGGCAATTTACTGGTGATTGGGTTACAATCCGACAAACTTTTCAGCCCCGGATTGTTTGATGAGTATAGGAAGTTCAATGAAGCGCTTAAGCAGGTAAATAGTGTTGAAGATGTGCTGAGTGTAGCAAGCGCGATCAACCTCGTAAAGAACGATAGTACGGAGAAACTGGTCCCTGTGCCGATATTTCCTCCTGGTCAATTAAGTAAGGAAACTATGGATAGTTGCGCAGCCATACTGGGCAGCCTGCCTTTTTACCAGGGGCTCTTATACAACCAGGCTACCGCTACTTACCTCTCAGCCGTTCGCATCAATAAGATTGTTCTTAACTCTGAGAAACGGAATGAGGTAGTAAGAGATATTATCGATATAGGAGAAGCTTTCAGTAAAAAACAGCGGCTTGAACTGCACTATAGCGGGCTACCCCTGATAAGAACAAATATTGCCATCAAAATTGCCAAGGAGATGAAGTGGTTCCTCCTTGGCTCACTTATGCTCTCCGCGGTAATTCTTTTGCTTTTCTTCCGGAGTTTTAGCACCATGTTGTTGTCGCTGGCGGTAGTAATTATGGGTGTAATATGGAGTTTCGGCACACTACATATGTTAGGTTACAAAATCACTTTGTTAACAGCGCTTATACCTCCATTGATTGTGGTGATAGGGATTCCCAACTGTATTTATTTTCTCAATAAATACCATTTGTCTTACAATGAAACTCGTGATAAACGGCAGGCGCTTATCAACATGGTAGGCAAGATGGGGGTAGTAACTTTGTTCTGTAATATCGCTGCCGCAATCGGCTTTGCGGTATTTGCCCTGACCAAGAGCGTTATCCTGCAGGAATTTGGCTGGGTAGCCGGGATCAATATCATGGTGATTTTCTTTATTTCATTTATACTCATCCCGGCTGTACTCAGTTACCTGCCGCCGCCAAAAGAACGGCACACCAGGTATCTTGAAAACAGGTGGCTGTTGAAAATTCTGGAAAAGCTGGAAGGGTGGTCCCTTGATCATCGTAAACTGATTTATGCCGTTACCGTAGCGGCGTTAATTTTGGCCATTGCCGGCATCTTCAGGCTGCGCTCAGAGGCTTTTATTGTTGACGACCTGCCAAAAACTGACAGAATTTATACGGATATGAAGTTTTTTGAAAAGAACTTCAAAGGGGTGATGCCACTCGAGATACTGGTTGATACCAAACGGAGAAATGGTATGCGCATCAATCCTTTGCAGACATTTGAGCGAATGGATTCGTTATCACGTTACATTGCATCCCAGCCCGAAATGTCAAGGCCGTTATCAGTGGTGGAAGGATTGAAATTTGCCAGGCAGGCTTACTACGACGGCGATAGCAGCAATTATGGGCTGCCAAATAGTTCTGATATAGTTTTCCTTTCCAGTTACCTCAATACAAAAACTGATGCATCCAATAGCGGTAACAGTTTCACCAAATTGGTCAGCTCTTTTATGGACACCAGTAAACGTTATGCCCGAATTAGTGTAAATATGGCCGATGTAGGGAGCAAAAGATTGCCACAGATACTTGATACACTGGAGAAGAAGGCCAATCAATATTTTGACAGTACTAAATACTCCATTCAGTTTACCGGAACCAGCGTTACCTTTCTCGAAGGAAGCGCCTTTATTATTAACGGCTTGAAAGAAAGCATATTTTGGGCTTTTTTATTAATCGCCTTGTGCATGCTTTACTTGTTCAGATCGTTCAGGATACTCATATGTTCCCTTATTCCCAATGTTATTCCGCTTGTGATTACGGCAGGAGTTATGGGTTGGGCCGGCATACGTTTAAAACCTTCTACTGTGTTGGTTTTTAGTGTTGCGCTGGGTATAGCTATAGATATCACCATTCGATTCCTGGTAAATTATAAACAGGTTTATCAGTCATGCGATAAAGAAGTAAAAGATGTGGTGATTGATACCATTCGTACTACCGGGATAAGCATCATATACACTTCGCTGGTGCTTATTGCAGGGTTCATTATTTTTGTTTTTAGCGGTTTTGGTGGTACCCAGTCTCTTGGTTGGCTCACATCGCTTACTTTGGTAGTTGCTACTATCACAAACCTGAGTTTGCTTCCTGCGCTTCTCATTTCAGTAAAACCATCAGGGAAGAAGTTTAAAAAAACCAAGTCTCAATAAATTCCGCTGATAATCTACATCTCAAGGGTGAAGGAATCTCTTACCAATGATTTTGCAATTCTACATGATTAATCATCTATAATTGCCGCTTATCCTATAAATTGTGATTGTATAATGTATAAAGAACGCAAACCGGCAGATATGAAGCAAAGAAGTCTGTAATACGCAGACAATCGAAATGAATTCAACAAAGTCTTTATCAAAGGCAGCAAATGAAAAAAGTTTGCTGTCTATATAAGGAAGCCATTTTTGTTTTTTAGTATATAAATCAAAAAATTAATCACAAATGAGAAAAATTTTAATACTCTTATTGAGTAGTATTTTGCTATGTACAGAATTGTGGGCCCAGACCCGGGTCATCACAGGCAAAGTATCCGATGCAAACGGAAACCCAATTCCCAACGCATCCGTGGTAATAAAAGGTAGCAATAGTGGAACTACTACTAATAACGAAGGTGTCTACTCTTTAAGTGTTCCCGCAAATGCAAGAACGCTTGTCATTTCATCAATCGGGCTAACCGAGCAGGAATTGCGGATTGGTACAAATACCACCTTAAATTCTGTATTACAATCTACGGATCAAAGCTTACAAGAGGTTGTTGTTACGTCTTTTGGTATTCGAAGGGACAGGAAAACACTGGGATATTCTGCTCCGGTTATTAAAGCAGATGAATTAACGGCTGTTAAAAATACAAATGTGTCCAATGCGCTAGTTGGAAAGGTGGCAGGTGTTCGTGTGCAGGGTAGTGGGGGAAGCTTTACAGGGTCTAATGTCCTGATAAGGGGCTATACTTCCGTTACAGGGAGCAATCAGCCTTTATATGTGGTAGATGGAATACCAATAGATAACAGTGGGGGTGGTACTGCATTACAAACAGGCCCTACCACCACTAACAGGGCTGTAGACATTAACCCGGAAGATATTGAAAATATGACCGTATTAAAAGGAGCTGCAGCTACTTCCTTATATGGATCGAGAGCGGCAGGAGGAGCAATATTGATAACAACAAAAAAAGGCAGAACAAGGGCTAAAAATGCCATTGAAATCAGCAGCTCTTATAATGTGGTGCAGGCAAACCGGTTGCCCGATTACCAAAATATGTATGCCCAGGGTGTCGGTGGTAATTATAACAACCGTTCTTCTACCTCATGGGGTCCTGAAATAAAAGGACAAACGGTAACAAACTTTTTTAACCAGCCCGAGCAGTTGCAGGCTTACCCTGATAATGTAAAAGACATCACTGAGAATGGATATAATCTTCAGAATAACATCAGTTTTAGCGGTGGTAGCGATAAAACAAGCTACCGCGTCTCATACGGTAATACCAATGAGACATTTATCATCAAGAACAACATGCTGCGTAGAAACAACCTTACCGTTAATCTAAGTTCCAATGTTACTTCAAAGCTAACTGTCGGTACATTTATCAATTTCAACAATACCTCATCCCGTAGAACACAGCAGGGCAACCAGTTGTCTAATCCATTTTTTAGGAGCTTGTTTACGCCAAGAAGTTATGATCTATCGAATCTTTCCTATTATGACGCCGCAGGTAACCAGTTGTACTACGGTGGGGAAGACAACCCTTACTGGAGTATTGACAATGTAAAATATAAGGACGAGGTCAATCGCATGTTTGGAAACCTAAACATGAAGTATGCGTTTACCGACTGGCTAAACGCCGACCTGAAGGTAGGAAGTGATTTCTTCGCTTTCCGTTCCAACGGGTTTGATGAAATTGGCTCGCGGGGTGGTGGTAATACCAGAGCAAATGGTACAGGAGGCGTAGATGAAAGAAGGAATACCACTCGTAACCTGAATTCGTATCTAACTTTAAACGCTTCAAAAACTTTCGGCAATTTTTCTATTGGGGCTACTCTCGGCAATGAGATGGTAGATAATTATTCAACAACATCCAGGTTAACAGGTGTAGGTCTTACTGTAAAAGGCTTTAACCAGATGAGCAATGCCAAAACTTATACCCCCACTT
>JBBJOD010000142.1:0-10001 GCA_037721715.1 Chitinophagaceae bacterium
CAGGCGGCATATGATCCATTATGTTGTGCCGTTTCGAATAAATTAAAATAATATTTTCAGTAACGTCTAGGGTACATATTATGAAAAAGCACAACTTTAAATTACGATCTGCATCAGCCGGCTTTTTACTAGCGATGTTGGTTTTAACCAGCTGTAAAAAAGATTACCTGAGTTTCGACTATACCGATGGTGGTGTAAAAGAAAATGACATCTGGAACTCAGACAGGCATGCCAGAGGATTTTTAAATAATGCGTATTTGGGTATACTAAGAAGGTACGACATAACTGATGGTGCTTTGCTGGCAGCTGCTTCTGATGAAGCGGTCAATTCTAACCAGGGTTCTACCATTAATATTTTTAACAACGGAACCTGGGGCCCTCTACGCACATGGGACGATCAGTATGCCAACATGTATAATTACATCAGGAGAACAAATTTGTTCCTCGAAAGAAGTCCTACCAGCAAGATCAACCCTGCTACTGATATTCCATCACTTCGCGGAGAGGCTTTTTTTTTAAGGGCTTACTATCATTTCGAACTTTTCAAGCGATATGGATCCATTATAGTTGTCAACCGTTCTTTTGGCGCAACGGAAGAGCTGGACCTGCCTAGAAATACTTACGATGAAGTAGTTGCACAAATTTTGTCTGATTGTGATTCGGCTATTGCAAATCTGGTGGTTTCTATTTCTGACCAGGCAGTAGGCGATAAGGGGCGTGCCTCGCAAACAGCTGCGATGGCAATAAAAGCAAGAACGCTTTTGTATGCTGCAAGCCCGCTGAACAATGTTTCGGGTGATGTAGTCAAATGGCAAAAAGCTGCAGATGCGGCTAAAGCAATCATTAATTTAAACAAGCATTCTCTTATAGCTACAGCGCAGTATCAAAATATATGGAACTATACAGCCCAGGCTTACAACTCTGAAGTGCTGTTTGCATCCCAGGCCGACAATGTCAATTCGATAGAGAGTGCCAATGCTCCAATTAGTTATGACGGCGCACGGGGACGAACGAACCCCACCCAGGAAATGGTGGATGCTTTTGAAATGAGAACAACTGGCAAACCTATCGCTGATCCTACATCTGGTTACGATAAAAATGCTCCTTACGTAAACCGGGATAACCGCCTGGGGTTATTTATTATGTTTAATGGTTCGGTCTTCAAGTCACCGAGGTTGGTTGAAACCTTTGTAGGTGGTAAAGACAACGTGCCAGCCAATATCAATAATACAAAAACCGGCTACTATATGCGTAAGTTTTTGTACGATGGTGCCAACTGGGCGGTTAATTCAGCCACCAATTTGCGGCGTCCGTGGGTACATTTCAGGTATGCTGAAGTGTTGCTAAACTATGCTGAAGCATTAAACGAAGCCCAGGGGCCGGTGGCAGATGTGTATTCAAGTATCAACCAGGTTCGGGTAAGGGCAGGGATGCCAGCGCTGCCTACCGCCCTCACGAAGGACCAGATGCGCCTGAGAATTCAAAATGAGAGAAGGGTAGAACTTTGTTTTGAAGAGCACCGTTTTTTTGATGTAAGGCGGTGGAAGAAGGGGGAAGAATTTTTTAACAAGCCGGTATCAGGAATGGTAATCACTAAGACGGGCACCACACTTACTTATGAGGTAGTGCAAGTGGAGTCGCGTGTTTTTACAGAAAAAAATTATCTGTTTCCTTTTCCGCAAAGTGAGTTGAACCGGGCAACGAAGCTGAAACAAAATCCGGGATGGTAATTAATGCCTCACCATCTCTAAAGGCCCAGGACGGAGTCTGGTTAAAACGCTAGAAGATTCGTTGGATTTTCTCTGAGTGCTCCTCGTTTGATTAGTAGCGGTAGGCGGGTAGGCACAAGTTGTCCAACGGGCATCGCTTTATGCTCGATCATTCCTGATGGAGCCCGTTGGAACACTTGCGCCAGGTATTTCTTTCAGGCAGCATAATTTCTTGCCGGCAAGCGCAACCCTGGCGCAAGTGTTTCATCGGCGGAGACGATGCGTCTATAATTTCGTAAATTCTTTCGTCTTCAAAGCAATGGCCGATGAACGACTTGTGCCTGTCGGGTCTCAAGCAGGGCCAGGCATCTCTTTCAGGCAGCATAAGTTCTTGCCGGCAAGCGCAACCCTGGCGCAAGTGTTTCATCGGCGGAGAGGATGCGTCTATAATTTCGTAAATTTTTTCGTCTTTAAAGCAATGGCCGATGAACGACTTGTGCCTGTCGGGTCTCTCCAGGCATGAGACTTTCCTCTGCACCCTCTGCGGGTTTTTCCTTTGCGAATCTCCGCGGTTAATTTGAAAACAGTTGAGCGTGCAGGGTATCTATCATTAATTTCCAAGATTTTATAGTGAAAGGAGGTTTACCTGGGATGGTAGTTGCATCTTACTACTAAAAAAGGGCCGCACAGCAATGTAAGCGGCCCTCCAGTATCAGTAGTGTAAATCGTTTAATATCCGGGTGACTGTTGTGGCTTAATCGTTGCATTTGCATCGATCTCACTCTGAGGAATAGGCCATATCCACTCCCTGGCTGTTGGGGCAAGTGTTAATTTAGTAGAGGTCAGAACAGGGTCGGTACGGCTTATGGTACGGCTGGTTCTTTTAAGGTCAAACCACCTGTGCCCCTCACCAAACAGTTCCTTCCTGCGTTCCAGGGCAATTGCATCCAGTAATGCCTGGCCTGTTAAAACGGCAGCAATATTACCGGTTATTCTTGCCGCGCGCAAATCGTTCAGATCGGTCAGGCCGGCTGCTTCTTTAGCGCCTCCCTGCAAGGCCCTTGATTCGGCCCTTATGAGGTACATTTCGCCTGTTCGAAGCGCTTTCCAATTCACTAAATTATCTAGGGTGGTGCCGCGTGTCAGGAACTTATTTACCACCTTTCTCGCTACAGAAGCATAAGGTGTAACCGGCGTTGAACTTCCGGTGCCCCTGCTTCCAAAAAAAGCCGGGAACCTGATATCGTTCGCTTGGTCGTACCTGGCTGCCAGAAACGCAGAAGGACTGAAACGATTGCGATTAGAGGAGCCAATGTGCACACCAAACGACGGTGAACCTTCCCCGGCACTGAAAGGTACAGACCACAATACCTCTGAAGCTGAGGCGTCGGTCCATATATTGGTGAAACTGGTTCTGGAGGCTAATGGAACCGCGCTGATCACCATGGAAGCATAACTTTCCGCTTTGGTGTAATCTTTTGCATACAGGTTCATGCGTGCCAGTAATGCTCTTACCGCAACAAGGTCGAAATATGCTTTCGACGAGGCAGTATTGATGGCTTTATCCACATCTGCGAGTAATTTTTCAGCTTCCAGCATATCCTTTAAGATATTGTCCCATGATTCTTTTACCGTCAAGCGAGCCGGCTTGGCGTCGATATCTACGGCCGATACATAAGGAATGCCCAGGGAAGCGCTGTTGCGTTCGAAATCAGCACCCCAGAACCGCAACACGTCGAAGTGCGCCATTCCCCGGATCGCCAGTGCCTGCCCTTTGATCCTGTTTACTTTCTTCGGTTCGGCGGCGGCAAATTGTTCAATGTTCCGTAATACAAGGTTTGCTTCAGCGATCACCGAATAGGCGGCTATCCAGGCTACTTCAATATCATTTTCATCGGTGGCATATGTCCAGTTGACCTGGGTTACCCAATTTCCTAAATCCTCGCCTGTTTGTAGAAGATTATCGGCCATCATATCTGGCAAGGTTGCCCATGTAGCATTTGTTTGCCCACCGGTGCCAAAATAACCGGTGGCACGAAATAATGCATAAGCTCCGGTAAGAGCAAATTCATAATCATTTAATGTCCGGAATATCTGTGAGCCGTCTTTCACAAATTCAGGCTCCACCTCGATCACTTTTTTACAAGCTGACATTACCAGCAAACAGGTAATGGTGAGGCTGATGATAAGTTTACATTTCATTTGTTTCGTTTAATTTTTTACAAACCAACATTTAATCCAAAAGTAATGGTACGGAGTGCAGGGTATTGCGCACCGTCTAATGAACCTGTACTGATTTCAGGATCAAAGCCCCGGAAATCGGTCCAGGTAAACAGGTTTTGTCCCTGTGCGAAAAACCGGACACTGCTAAATTTAATGGAACGGAATAGCTGCTGGGGTAAACTATAAGAAACAGAAGCGTTGCGCAGCCTTAAAAAATCGCCATCCTCTACAAAGCGGGTTGTCGCACTTCTGAAAGTTGCCGTAGGGTTTGGAATTTTGGTAATGTCACCCGCTTTACGCCATTCTGTTGAAAGATCAACGCTTAGGTTATCGGTAAGATATTGGGGATTTTCAACATTTGTGCGGTCGTTATTAAAAATTTTATTACCCGTTAAAAAGCTAAAAAAAGCGCTTACTTCAAACCCTTTGTAATTCAGGGAAGAACCAAATCCCCCAAAGTAAGGGCTTTCAAAAGATCCTACAATTACACGGTTACCAGAGCTATAAGTTTCCGTCTCTGTGCCGTTTAAATCAAGATAAAGGGGATTTCCATTGGCCGGGTTAACACCTGCATAACGAACTACATACAATGAGTTGATTGATTCTCCTATCCGGTTGATCGTGATCCCGCCTATTATTTCGGTTTGATCGCCTACCAGCTTTTTAACCTTATTTTGGTTGCGCGTGAAACTTATATTAGCCTTCCAGGTAAAGTTTTTCGTACTGATCAAGTCGCCATCGAGCGACAATTCAACGCCCCTGTTCTGAAGCTCGCCAATATTAGATGTAAGAGAGGCGTAACCGGTGGTTCTTGAAAGCTGCTTGTTTAAGAACAAATCAGAGGTGAGTGAATTATAATATTCCGCTACGATCCTTAATCTCGAATTGAATAAGGAGATTTCCAGGCCGGTGTTGAATGTAGTTTTTCTTTCCCATTGCAGTTCAGGATTGGCGAGCTGGGTTTGAACCAGTCCGCTTACTCCGGCATACACCGAGCGGCCATAAAGTTCCCTCGACTGAAAGTCGCCAATGCCTGCCTGGTTACCCGAAGAACCATAACTTATTTTATACTTAAGTTCATTGAAAAAACTATTCTTTAACCGGGCCATAAAGTTTTCATCCGAAACGATCCAGCTTGCCCCAACGGAACCGAAATTTGCATATCGCTTGTTCGCGCCGAATTTGGAAGAACCATCCCTGCGTGCTCCTACGTTTAGGAAGTACTTGTTTTTGAACCCGTAATGTATATCGGTGAAATAGGAGAGCAACGCATTTTCACCACCACCACCGCGAACAAAAGGAATAAATCCGTTTGTGGCGTTGCCCGGCGTAATACCCGATTCGTTCTGAAAAGCGCCACCCAGGCCATAACCGGTAAACGCAAAGTTTCGACCCTTACTGTTTACAATCTCGTTGAAAAGGGCAACACTTAGGGTATGATCAGCACCGAATTCGGTTGCGTACGTAACAGACGTGGTGCCGGTATATCTAAACACCCGGTCAGACCCATGCCCGAAACTGCCTCGTCCACCTGTAGCACCACTACCTGTCGCCGTAGTCGGATCGGTGTAAACAGTCGTTTCATTTACTCTTAAATCTCCCCCCCAATTGGTTCTGAAAGACAGCCCTTTTAAGAAGGGTGCGTTATAATTGATATAAATATTTCCAACCCCTTTATATTGTTGCCGGAGGTTGTTGTTAAGCAGCAACTCCTGCATGGCATTTGGCTGGCCTGAAACGATTGAACTAAATTTACCATCATTATCATACACTGTCTCATAGGGGTTGAGCCAGCGAATGGCATTTAATGGAGTAGCAATACCGGTGTTATTTTCGCTGGTATTTTTAAAATCAGAATACCCCAGAGACAGGTTTGTTCCAAAAACAAAATCACCTGCTTTGCTTTCGATATTAGCTCTGCCGGTATATCTTTTTAAACCCGTATTCTGCACGGTTCCCGTCTGGTCGAATATAGACCCTGAAAGGTAGTAAACGGTATTTTCGGAGCCACCCGAAGCACTAAGGACATGGTTCTTTGTACGGCCGGTTCTAAAAAATACGTCCTCCCAATTCGTTTCTACTTTTCGAAGGCTATCCACTTCGGAGGTTGTCCAGCCGAAAGGATTGCCGTTGGCTAATTCATAATCAAGCTTTTCGCCGGATTTCATCACCTTCAGCTTGTTTTCTGGTTGCGTGGAGCTGCCATACTGAACATCGTAGTTGAAACGCGGAGCTCCTGATTTGCCTTTCTTCGACGTAATTACAATAACGCCATTTGCACCTCTCGAGCCATAAACCGACGTGGCGGAAGCGTCTTTTAAAATACTCAGGGATTGAAAATCTGATGGGTTAAGCGTTGAAAAGTCACCGGCGGTTATTTCTATCCCATCTAATACATATAAGGGGGTGTTGCTTCCTAGTATCGACCCCTTTCCCCTGATAAGTACAGAAGCGGCAGCACCGGGCTGCCCGGACTGCGCCTGGACCAGGATCCCCGGCACCTGGCCTTGTAAGGCCTGGTCGAACGATCCAAGCGTTGTATTCCGAATTTTCTCAGCTGATATGGTGCTGGCTGATCCAACCAGGTCTCTTCGGCTGGAGGTTCTGTAACCGGTTACCACCACTTCTAAAAGGGGAGACAGGCTTTCGGTGAGTTGAATAACAAGCGGAGTTGATGAAACAGCCACTTCAGTCGGCTTATACCCGACGTAAGTAACGACTAGTCTTCCATTGGCGGGAGCGCTTATAGAAAACGAACCATCAAAGCTTGAAGCGGTAGATAACCGAGAATTTTTTACAGAAATTGTGGCACCAGATATAGGTGTACCATCTTTTTCAACCACTACCTTACCGGTAATGATGCTCTGTGCCGACAAGGATTGTACTGTAAACGACAGTATGCACCCTAATATTAGAGCTAGCATCTTTCTCATGTAGTTAATTTTGATTGTGATAAATTTAGAACTTATAATGTAAAGACGGCTAGATTTTATTTGTTTAGTATGTATTTTCCCTTTAATGGGCTACTTGCCACCAAATAAAAAACGTATTAACTTAAGTTACATATACGAATGTTTTATCTGTAAAAGTAAGATGAAAAGCGATATATTAATCGTTCGAAATTGGTCTCCAGGGTAATTGGTGAATGTTTGAAGGTAAGCGTGCATCCGATTACCTGCTCCTCCCAATGGTGAAGCAACTGAACCAAGATTTTCTCAAATGCCACTGTTTTTCTATACCACGCCCGTTGGAGCGCTACAACATCCAGTTATTCCCGATGATGGCTTACCTTTATCACTCGAGTTATGAAGTATACCAACGAGATCAATAAAAGAAAAACCTTTGCCATTATTTCCCACCCGGATGCCGGGAAAACCACCCTCACCGAAAAACTGCTCCTTTTCGGAGGTGCCATTCAAACTGCAGGAGCGGTAAAAAGCAATAAAATAAAAAAACATGCTACCAGCGACTTCATGGAGATAGAACGCCAGAGAGGCATCTCCGTCGCTACGTCGGTAATGAGTTTTGAATACGATGGACACCTGGTAAACCTGTTAGATACACCCGGGCACAAAGACTTCGCTGAAGATACCTACAGGACCCTTACAGCTGTTGACAGTGTCATTTTGGTGATCGACAGTGTAAATGGAGTAGAAACACAGACAAGGCGACTGATGGAAGTATGCCGTATGCGGGATACCCCTGTCATCGTATTTATCAACAAACTGGACCGGGATGGTAAAAACCGTTTCGACCTGCTTGAAGAAATTGAGAAAGAACTAAACCTTCAATTACATCCTATGACCTGGCCCATTAACAGCGGAAAGGAATTTAAAGGGGTGTATAACCTCTATGAAAAAAGCCTGGTGCTTTTTACTGCCAACACAAAAGCAACGGGTGAAGGCGTTGTCAAAATAAGCGACCTCGGCATTGCCATGCTGGATGAAAGATTAGGAGAGAGAGATGCGGCCAGCTTAAGAGAAGATGTGGAGTTGGTAGATGGTGTGCATGGTCAACTTAATGTAGCCGATTACCTCGCAGGTAAAGTAGCCCCGGTTTTCTTTGGCAGTGCAGTAAATAATTTCGGCGTCAAGGAAATGCTGGATACATTTGTCCGCATTGCACCCACTCCCCGAAGCCGTGAAACCTCGGTTCGCCTGCTCGATGTAAACCAGGATAAATTTAGTGGATTCATCTTTAAAATACACGCTAACCTGGATCCCAAACATCGCGACAGGATCGCATTTCTCAGGGTCTGTTCAGGTAGATTTGAAAGAAATAAATATTTTCACCATGTGCGTTTAGATAAAGAAGTGCGATTCAGCAATCCTTATACTTTCCTGGCAAGAGAGAAAGATGTTATTGAAGAGGCATTTCCGGGCGACGTAATCGGGTTGTTTGACACAGGCAATTTCAAGATCGGGGATACCCTGACTGAAGGAGAAGATTTTTACTTTACAGGCATTCCTTCCTTTTCGCCAGAAATTTTCAAAGAGGTAATAAACAAGGACCCCATGAAAACCAAGCAGCTGGAAAAAGGGCTTCTACAATTAACCGATGAGGGGGTGGCTCAGCTTTTTACCCAGTATGGAGGTAATAAAAAAATCATTGGTTGTGTCGGCGAATTACAGTTTGAAGTAATTCAATACAGGCTTTTGCATGAGTATGGCGCTTCAGTGCAACTCAATTCATTGCCATTTTATAAAGCATGCTGGATAACGAGCAAGGACCCAAAAAAATTACTTGAATTCACCCGGTTTAAAGCAGCTAATGTTGGGGAAGATAAAGACGGAAACCTCGTATACCTTGCACAAAGCGAATGGTTTTTGAATACAGAACGTATCAACAACCCGGATATTGAATTTCATTTTACCTCCGAAATTCATAAGTAGCCAAAAAGTAAGCCTTAATCTGCAAAATCGGTCAACGCCTAATCATGTTAGAATCGGTACGGGTAAGAATCTTGCCTTTAACATATACGCAACTCCTTACCTACCTTGAAGCAAAAGACATGCTTGAAGGCGAGTTAGGACTTACGCCGACAGGCCGTACAATTTCAGAAAACGTAAAAGAAATGGTTGAATCTTTCACATTAGTAAAAATGAAAGATGCCAGTTATAATGATTACCTATATCATACTTTCTGGATTGTAGTAGATAAAATAACTAATTCGATAGTTGCCGAGTTGGGCTTCAAAGGTCCGCCCGACCACTATGGATACGTTGAAATTGGCTATGGAACAATGCCACAACAACAACGGAAAGGTTTTATGACAGAAGCTGTTTCACTGCTAACAAAGTGGGCATTCGGTCGCCGGGGAATAAAAGGAGTTATTGCCGAAGTGGATGAGTTTAATACTGCTTCTCTCCGTGTTGTTGAAAAGAACGGGTTTAAACAATATGAGAAAAGGGGCAGGATGCTCTGGTGGAAGAAGACAATTGTTTCTAAAAATGATGTGAGGCTCAGGTATTAGAACGCCTTTGCGATAACTTAACATTCTCAGTAGTCAATTACTATACCTGTATAATTATGAGGGGTGATTTTTTTAAGTTCTTTTTTAACCACCGTTGGCACGTTTAAGCCATCAATAAACTGGTGCATAACCTGTTTATCTATCCTGCTGTTGTTCCTGGTTAGTTCTTTAAGCGCCTCGTATGGCCTGGGATAATTTTCTCGTCTTAAAATGGTTTGAATGGCTTCGCCTATCACTGCCCAGTTATTGTCAAGGTCTTCCGTTAGCTTTATTTCATTGAGCACCAGTTTTTCCAATCCTTTTTCGATCGACTTAATGGCAACAATGGTATGGGCAAATGGTACACCTATATTTCTCAGTGCCGTTGAATCTGTAAGGTCTCGCTGTAGCCGGGAGATGGGTAACTTGCCGGATAGGTGCTCAAACAAAGCATTAGCAATACCCAGGTTTCCTTCAGCATTCTCAAAGTCGATAGGATTAACTTTGTGTGGCATGGCTGAAGATCCAACCTCGTTGCTTTTTATTTTCTGTTTGAAGTAATCCATCGAAACATAAGTCCACGCATCCCTGCAAAAATCAACAAGAATAGTATTGAT
>JBBJOD010000143.1:0-9956 GCA_037721715.1 Chitinophagaceae bacterium
AGGCACCACCATGTCCAGCGTCCATATTGATATGGAAAAGCAAGATGTTTTTATCCCTCTTCTGTGCCCTTATTTTTGCTACCCATTTAGCAGGTTCGAAATACTGTACCTGGCTATCATGAAGGCCGGTAGTAACCAGCATATTAGGGTATCCCGTTGCTACGTTATCGTAAGGTGAATACGACTTCATAAATTCGTAAAATTCAGGTTGCATCGGATTGCCCCATTCGTCGAATTCGTTGGTGGTTAACGGGATACTTTCGTCCAGCATGGTGGTCACCACATCAACAAAAGGCACTGAAGCGATAACTCCGTTCCACAGGTCGGGCCTTAAGCCAGCTACCACTCCCATCAACAATCCACCGGCACTTCCTCCCATAGCGTACAAGTGCTGTTTTGAAGTAAATTTTTCTTTTAAGAGGTATTCGGCACAGTCAATGAAATCGTTAAACGTATTCATTTTTTTCATCAGTTTGCCATCTTCGTACCAGCGACGGCCCATTTCCTGGCCACCCCGTACATGTGCGATGGCGAATGCAAAGCCACGGTTTAATAAACTTAACCGTGCTGCAGAAAAAGATGCATCTAAACTTAGGCCATAAGAACCGTAACCATACAGCAGCAAGGGCGCGCTTCCATCTTTACGGAATCCAGTTTTGTATACAATAGACAACGGAACCTGTGTACCATCCCTTACTGTAGCAAACAATCGATCTGTTATATACTTATCCTCCTCAAAATTGCCTAATATTTCCTGCCGTTTCATCATGTTTTTCACCCTTGTTTCCATGTCGTAATCGTAAGTAGTTGCAGGGGTAGTAAGTGATGTGTAGTTAAACCGGAGGTTGCTGGTTTTATACTCAGGATTGGCTCCAAAACTTGCGGAATAAGCAGGTTGGGGAAATTCGAGGTAATGGCTTGTTCCGTTTTGTACGTTTCTTATATGAAAATGCACCAGGCCGTTTTTACGTTCCGTAATTACGAGGTGATTGAGGAAGGGATCTGCCGCCTGCAATAACACGTCCTCGCGGTGACCGATCATTTCAACCCAATTTTCCTGCTTTGTATTTGTAAGGGTCGTTTTCATCAACCGGAAATTGACGGCTTCCCAATTTGTCATGATAATGAAATGATCGGAAAAATGGTCTACAGCATACAACACATCTTTTGCTCGCTTTTGAAATAGTTTGAAAGAAATACCTGGTTGATCGGCATCGAGTATCCAGTTTTCGGAAGATAAGGTAGCAGTGGAATGAATAACAATGAATTTTCCCGACCTGGTTTTTCTTACTCCCAGGTAATTCGTTTTGTCAGCTTCCTCGTACACGGTAGTGTCTTGCAGACTTTCTTCTCCCAGTATATGTCTTTTAATTTTTTGCGTTAAAAGCGTATGAGGATTCGTTTCAGTATAATACAGGGTCTGGTTATTATTGGCCCATACGGAATTACCCGACGACGGAAATAATTTGTCGGAATAGGTTTCACCTGTTGCCAGGTTCTTTATATAAATTGAATATTGTCGCCGGCCCACATTGTCTATTGCAAAAGCAATGAAGTTGTTGTCGGGGCTGATATTGAATCCGCTTACGGCGTAATACGAATGGCCGATAGCCATTTGATCCACATCCAGCACTACCTGCTCTAAAGCATCGAGATTTTCCTTTTTGCGGCAGTACTTATAATACTGCATGCCTTCTTCAAAACGTAGGTAATAATAGTAACCGTTTTTGAAAACAGGCACCGATTCATCCTGCTCTTTTATCCTTGCCTTCATTTCGGAAAAAAGCTGGTCCCGTAGATCGTTGGTTCCCTGCATTATTTCTTCCAGGTAAGCGTTTTCATTGTTCAAATAGTCAAGGACCTTTGAGTTCTCTTTTTCATTCAGCCAATAATAATCATCTATGCGCGTGTCGCCATGTATAGATAGCATTTTCGGAATCTTCTCAACAGTAGGTGGTGGCAAGCGTTGATTCATGGGATGATGTGGGGAACGTTGAATGGTGAACGATGGGTTGATCGAATTCGTAAGGTAAGGGTCAACGAACACTAGCCCTGGAAGCGGGTTAATTTATGAAGGTGCAACCGGATAAGTGATGCCCAATACCCAATACTCACATATGACCACGAACACTTTGCCTTCACAAATCAGCAAATTTTAACTGGTTCAGGAGGAGCATTCATACGATGCCAGGTATTTAAACCAGTACATTGGATTACTTGGGCAGCTACGCAGAACGCAATAAAATTGCATTGTCTTGTCAGGATCAGGTACTTTCAGCTCTACATGTCTGATAGTTATTCATACAGGAATCTTGTCATCACTCCTATAAAGTTTTTCCTTTCAAATAATTGGCCAGTGGTGTCAATTATTAGTGTTACTACTCACATATCTATAACAACCCATGAGTGACAGCGGTACATTTTACCACTACTTCTCGGCTGTAAAAGCAGCTACAAGATATTCACCGTTGAGGCGGGCAATATTGTTAATACAAATTTCTTTGGGACAGACTGCTTCACATGCTCCTGTATTGGTACAGGCACCGAACCCCTCTTTGTCCATCTGTGCCACCATATTCATTACACGGGTTTTTCTTTCCGGACCGCCCTGGGGTAATAATGCGAGGTGAGTAACTTTAGACGACATGAACAACATAGCCGAACTGTTTTTACAGGCAGCAACACAGGCGCCACATGCAATACAGGCGGCATTCGCAAATGACAGGTCTGCTTTATTTTTGTCTACCGGTATCGCATTGGCATCGACGGCATTACCGGTGTTAACTGAAATATATCCACCGGCCTGTATGATGCGATCAAAAGCACTTCGATCTACCATCAGGTCCTTAATAACCGGGAAGCCCTTAGAACGCCACGGTTCTACCACTATCGTATCGCCATCTTTAAACGCCCGCATGTGCAACTGGCAGGTAGTGTTACCTTGCCAGGGACCGTGCGGTCTTCCGTTGATGTGCATAGAACAGGTTCCGCAAATTCCCTCACGACAGTCGTGATCGAAAGCAATCGGATCTTTGCCTTCTTCAATCAATCGCTCATTTAATACATCAAACATTTCAAGAAAAGACATTTCAGAAGAAATATCCTTAACCTTGTGCGTCTCAAAACCCCCGGAGGCTTTATTATTCTTTTGTCTCCATACTTTCAATGTCAAATTCATACTGTTATGTTCCATAACTTTTGGCCTATTGTTTTTTCCGTCAATTCATTTACTATTCCCAATTCTTACATCTTCGTTTAGACATCCCTTAAGAAAGCAAGGTTGTTATCTTACTTCCAAAACTTCTGGAAATCACCTTTTTCCAAGCTAAGGCGACGTTTATTCCAGGCACCTATTTATAACTTCGCTGGCTAGGTTTAGCCACTTCAAAATCAAGGTCTTCCTTATTTAACTGCCATTCGTTTTCTGCCTTGTATTCCCAGGCAGAAACATAAGCAAAATTTTCATCATCACGTTTTGCCTCACCTTCTTCTGTCTGCATTTCTTCCCGGAAGTGCCCGCCGCAACTTTCTTTCCTGTCAAGTGCATCAATGCACATCAGCTCGCCCAACTCAATAAAATCAGCTACCCTATTGGCTTTATCAAGTTCAGGATTCATTTCCTTGATATCACCAGGCACCTTTACGTCCTTCCAAAATTCTTGTTTCAATGCGCGTATCTGGGTAATTGCTTCTTTCAGCCCTGCTTCATTTCGAGCCATTCCACATTTATCCCACATGATTTTTCCCAGGCGTTTATGAAAACTTTCAACAGTTTGCGTGCCTTTGATGTTCATTAATTTTGTAATTCGTTTCTCTACCTCACGTTCCGCTTCTTCGAAGGCAGGATGTGTAACGGGAATGGATGGGGTACGAATTTCGTCAGCCAGGTAGTTACCAACAGTTTATGGAATTACGAAATATCCATCAGCCAGTCCCTGCATAAGGGCCGAAGCTCCCAGGCGGTTAGCGCCATGGTCGCTGAAGTTGGCTTCACCAAGCGAATACAAACCGGGTATGGTTGTCATCAGGTCGTAGTCAACCCACAATCCTCCCATTGTGTAATGAACAGCAGGATAAATGCGCATGGGTGTCTCGTAAGGATTTTCTCCGGTGATCTTTTCATACATATCGAAAAGATTACCATATTTTTCTTTAACTACTTCTTTACCCAAACTTTTCACCTGCTCATCAGCCACATTGTTTTGACCATGCTTGTTGGCTTCGCCCTTTCCGTAACGGTCAATTGCAAATTTGTAGTCAAGATAAACAGCCATTTTTGAACCACCTACCCCATAACCGGCATCGCACCTTTCCTTAGCTGCCCTGCTAGCTACATCACGAGGCACCAGGTTACCAAATGCAGGATATCTCCTCTCCAGGTAGTAATCTCTTTCCGCTTCCGGAATATCAATTGGTTTGCGGCTATCATCTTTTTTCATCGGCACCCAGATCCTGCCATCGTTTCTTAGTGATTCAGACATCAGCGTAAGCTTACTCTGATGGTCACCACTCACCGGGATACAGGTAGGATGTATTTGTGTGAAACAGGGATTGGCGAAGAAGGCGCCTTTTTTATGAGCTTTCCATGCTGCCGTTACATTACAGCCCATAGCGTTGGTGCTCAGGTAAAAAACATTTCCATAACCACCCGTGCAAAGCAATACTGCATGGCCAAAAAATCTTTCCAGTTCGCCCGTAATCAGGTTGCGACAAATAACTCCCCTTGCTTTTCCATCAATTACTACTACTTCAAGCATCTCATGCCGCGTATACATCTTAACGTTACCTAACGCCACCTGCCTTTCCAGCGCCTGGTATGCGCCGATCAACAACTGCTGGCCCGTTTGCCCGGCAGCATAAAAAGTTCTTTGTACCTGTGTGCCCCCGAACGATCGGTTACTCAACAAACCGCCATATTCACGCGCAAAAGGAACACCTTGTGCCACACACTGATCAATGATATTCACGCTTACTTCAGCCAGACGATGCACATTACTCTCCCTGGCACGGTAATCTCCGCCTTTGATAGTATCGTAAAACAAACGAAAAGTAGAATCGCCATCGTTCTGATAATTTTTAGAGGCATTGATACCACCCTGCGCAGCAATACTATGTGCACGGCGGGGTGAATCATGAAAACAGAACGCCTTCACCTTGTAACCCAATTCGCCCAATGAAGCCGCCGCCGATGCACCCGCAAGACCGGTTCCAACAATGATCACCTCCAGGTTACGCTTATTCGTAGGGTTAACGAGCTTCACGTGCCCTTTATAATCTTTCCATTTGTTTTCCAATGAACCGGGAGGAGTTTTAGAATTGAGCATATTAATTTTATTTCTTATTAGTTTAATTCCAGTTTTGAATCGCCTTAGCGTTTAAGAGGTCAGCGCACCCATCCCAAATACATGGATACGGGCATCATGGCAAATGCCAGGCACACTATCAGGGAGAAGCCTATACCCAGGGACCGCAGCATGACCAAATACCGGTTGTTGTATACACCCAAAGTGCGAAAAGCACTTTGAAACCCGTGTATCAGGTGATAAGCCAACGAAATGCATCCCAAAACATACAAGATGACAATAAAAGGATCTTTGAACACATCGACCATTTGCGCAAATTGATTGTGATAAGGCTTTCCATCATAATCTACTTCAGCAATAGCCTGAACACTCCACATTCCGCCAAATCGTGATCCGATCCAAAAATGATTGATATGCATAATCAGGAACAACGCCAATAAAGTGCCCAGGAGCCCCATTGTACGGCTATACCATTTACTTGTTTTGTTACCAGGACTCATAGCATACCCCTGCCCTCGCCTGCTAAGATTTTTAACCTCCAGCAGGTATCCCTGAACGATGTGCAGTATTAAAAAAAGAAACAAGCCAACTTCCATAATCCGAACTACCACAGTGGTTCCCATAAAATGAGCCGCCCTGTTAAACATCTCTCCATTATCGTTCGCCCAAATGCAGGCGTTTATTCCAACATGAACCACTAAAAATGCAATCAGAAAAAGGCCGGTCAAACTCATTGTGAGTTTTTTGCCTACAGAGGAAGTAAAAAGTTGAGACCATTTCATTATATCGTGTTTGTTTAGTTGCCAGTAAACTAATTCCAATGCCTGCCTTCATTCAATTGAAAAATAACATATTATGTAAGACGTACCCCTATTTTTTCTATTCGCGAATCGTACAAAAATAACACAGGATTGGTTCAAAAGTTGCTTTGAAGAAAAATTTTAAGGCTTTAAATCAAAGAATCGAAGTATATCTTATAATCCTTGCATTTACCTGCCTATTTATGCTGCCTCCCGGTGTTCATATGATTTTTCTTTTATTCGTTTTTTCTCTTGGCACTTTATTACCTTAGCCCCCTAAACTGATGGAAGATGAAACATGAAGAGGATTTTGATGCCAACCTGGCCGGCGAAGACGGGCCAATGGAAGAATCGAAAACCAGCTGGTTTAAACGCATAAAGAAAGGTATCACAACAAGTACCGCCGAAAAAAAAGAAACGCCGGAAGGTCTCTGGACCAAGTGCCCGGAATGCAATTATATCTGTACAGTAACAGACCTTCGTGAACAATTATTCGTATGCCCTAAGTGTAACCATCATCATCGAATTGGAAGCGACGAATATTTCGACATTCTCTTTGATGATGACTATGATGTAATGTTTGAAAATATTCGCTCACACGACTTCCTGCATTTTACCGATTTAAAATCGTACCAAAGGCGATTGGAAGATACATGGAAAAAAACGGATATCACAGATTCAATAAGGATCGCAGCCGGTAGAATAAACGAGAAGCCCCTGGTGATTGGCTGTATGGATTTTGAATTCATTGGCGGCTCTCTCGGAAGCGTAATGGGTGAACGCATTTCGAGAGCGATCGATTACTGCCTGCAACACAACACACCTTTAATGATCATTTGTAAAAGTGGAGGCGCACGTATGATGGAAAGTGCTTTTTCCCTGATGCAGCTCGCAAAGGTCTCCGGCAAGTTGTCGCAACTTACAGACGCCCGAATACTCTACATTTCATTACTCACCGACCCTTCCTTTGGAGGCATTTCGGCATCTTTCGGAATGCTGGGCGATCTGAATATTGCCGAACCCGGAGCGCTCATAGGATTTGCAGGTCCCCGCGTTATTAAAGAGACCATAAAACGCGACCTGCCTGAAGGGTTTCAACGCAGCGAATTTTTACTGGAACATGGATTTCTTGATTTCATTGTTAACCGCAAAAACCTGAAAGAAAAATTAGCAACTGTTTTGCTGTTGATAAAAAACTAAAGGGCAATAAAATCTTACATTTGAGATCTACACTCCAGGAAACATTCATACTTCATGATTGAAATAAGAAACAGATCGGCTTACCATGAGTTCGCAATCGAAGATACTTATACGGCAGGGATGGTATTGGTCGGTACGGAAGTAAAGGCGCTACGCGCAGGGAAAGCCAGTTTCAATGACAGCTATTGTATATTCCACCAGGGTGAATTGTTTATCAAAAGCCTCCACATTTCTGAATATTCTTTTGGTACCACCCAACGGCATGAACCCCTGCAGGAAAGGAAATTGTTGCTTACCAGGAGAGAATTGAAAAAGATGGAAACAAAAATGACGGAGAAAGGATATACAATTGTTCCACTGAAAATTTTTTTCAATGAAAAGAACCTGGCGAAAATACAAATCGGACTGGGGAAAGGAAAGAAATTACACGACAAGAGAGAATCTATTAAAAAAAGAGATACGGAAAGAGAGATTAAACGTTATCTCAAATAAAAAAGATTAAATGATTGTAAGTTCCACCTAATTGTTAAAGTGTCTATATCCTGTCGGTTTCAAGGTTCAACGTTTAACGTCTAAACCAGTTCCCACAAATCTCCTATCTTCACAAAATGAGATTCCCGTTTTTAGCTGTTTGTCTTATTATGTGCAGTTCAACCTTTGCGCAGAATCTTTCGGGCAGCTGGTATGGTAAAGGAAACGCCCTGCTGGTTGGCAGTAATAATAATTACCTTACTGAACTAATCGTTAAACAAAAAGGTGACGAGGTGGAAGGTATTTTTGGCTACTATTTTCGCAATGGTTACAAAAGCGTTTTCGTACGAGGCGCATACAATAAAAAAACGAGGAAGTTAATTTTTAAAAAAATACCGTTGACTTATTTCAGATCTGCTACAATAGATGGCGTGGATTGTATGATGGACTTTTACGGATCGGTAATTGCTTCAAGTGTACAAACTACCATAAACGGTTTATTTGTTAGCGACAAAAAATACGCTTATACCTGTCCTGAAATCAAAGTAAATTATACGCTGGACATTTCTGAAACGAACCAGGACAGCCTCATTGAAAATAGCATTGCGCGAAAAATATGGCAACCCCTCGCCGATGATATTGTAATCAATACTACGCCGGAACCGGTGGCAAATTCCACCAAGGTTGATTCGACCAGTAATAATAACAGGGTTGAAATGGAAAATTTAATAGCCTTGTTTCAAAAACGCGAAACCATTCTTAGCAAGGAAGTAGAGATAGCATCTGACTCTGTAAGAATCAGTTTTTATGATAACGGTGATATCGACGGTGACACCATCAGCATTTTCCTGAACAAACAACCCGTGCTGGCCAAACAGTCATTGACGGCGCAGGCACTGAATGTTTACCTGAAACTTGATCCATCCAAAGAAGTAAACGAGGTTTCTATGTTCGCTGAAAATCTTGGTAAGTTTCCTCCCAATACTGCCCTAATGATCGTCAATGATGGTGAACACCGGTATGAAGTTTACCTTTCCAGCAGCCTCACACAAACTGCTTCCGTGCGGATAAGAAAGAAAAAGAAAAACTTGTAGCTCTTCATGGTTTAATCTTGATAATTATTCAGTGTGGATCCGACTTCCGCAAAACTTAAACCTGCAAAAACTTACTTGCAATCGATTCCTGGTTTTATATACTGTTTTTGCAGCCCATTTGACCATCCCGGTGCCTCTGAAGAAATTACTCCGTTTATTAGATAGTATTGGCAATTGCAATTAAATTCGCAAAAAAAATGCACCATGAGCATGGTTGACTCATTTGAAAAAATACCTGTAAATATTTTTAGTTCGTTAAAAGAAGGCTCAAGGTTCATCGGCCAGGAAATTGCAACGCTTATACGCAGCAAACAGGCTCTCGGTGAAAAATGCATACTTGGCCTTGCAACCGGATCTTCTCCTAAAACACTTTATGCTGAACTGGTTCGGCTTCACCTTGAAGAGGGGCTGAGTTTTGCGAATGTGATTACTTTTAACCTGGATGAATACTACCCTATTGACAACGATGCGTTGCAGAGTTACAATCGTTTTATGAAAGAGCAGCTGTTCGACAAAATCGATATCAATCAGAACAATTGTCACATTCCAAACGGTGAATGGGAAAAAGAAACCATAAAAAAACATTGTGAAGAATATGAAAACAAAATAGAGGCCGCAGGAGGCATTGACCTTCAGATACTGGGTATCGGTAACAATGGACATATCGGCTTTAATGAACCCGGATCAAGCCTTTTTTCAAAAACAAGGCTGATACCACTGGAAAATTCAACACGCATTGCTAACTCTCATGAGTTCCATAATATTTCAAAAGTACCTCGGCTTGCCATTACCATGGGTATCGGTGCCATCCTGAAAGCGAAACGTATCATCCTGATGGCATGGGGACAGATGAAGGCATCCGTTATTCGTGGTGCGGTAGAAGGCAATGTAACTGAACAGATTCCCGCATCACTTTTACAACAGCACAATGATACCATATTTGTTCTAGACAGTGTGGCAGCTTCGGAACTTACCCGCTTTAAATCGCCCTGGCTCACCGGTGAAATGGAATGGACCGCAGCAATGGTAAAAAAAGCGGTGGTAAATATGGCGCTTAAACTAAATAAACCCGTACTCAGTTTAACAAA
>JBBJOD010000144.1:0-9923 GCA_037721715.1 Chitinophagaceae bacterium
GTTGGTTCATCTGCGAAAACTATTTTTGGGTTGTTGATCAGGGCCCTGGCAACCGCTACCCGCTGTTGTTCCCCGCCAGAAAGTTCCTGCGGTTTATTATTAAGCCGGTTTCCCAGTCCAAGAGATTGGAGAAGATGCTGAGCCCTTTCTGCCACCTCTTTCTTTTTTCTGCCAGCTATCCAACCCGGGATGCAGGCATTCTCGATTGCAGTGAATTCAGGCAGCAGGTGATGAAACTGGAAAACGAAACCCATATTGGCATTTCTAAATGCCGCCAGTTTATTGCCCCGCAATAAATCCAGCCTGTTCCCGTCAAGCTCAATGCTTCCGTTATCACAACTATCGAGTGTACCAAGAATATGAAGCAAGGTACTCTTGCCGGCACCGGAGGAGCCTACAATACTTACTATTTCGCCGGGTTGAATATCAACACCCACACCTTTCAATACCGATAAATTACCGTAAGCCTTGTGGATATTCGTTGCTTTTAACATGCAAACTTTACTCGTTTAATGATTTCAGAATACGAACGTAGCATTTTTACCGTTAGTAGAGAAATATAAGCAATTACGATTACAGCCGTTACAGGAATATAATAACTGAAATTTAAAGTTTTATTGTTACCATATATTTGGTGGTTTCGTATTTAAAACTACATTTGCGAAAAAATGAGCTTTTGATAAAGCAATGGAACGAAAGCTCATTTAATGTGTAGGCCCAATTTACTTTATCTGAAATATTAAAGGAATAAACAATGTTCTGGACACTTGAACTAGCATCCTATCTTGAAGACGCCCCATGGCCCGCTACCAAAGATGAATTAATAGACTATGCCATCAGAAGCGGCGCACCTATTGAGGTGGTCGAAAACTTACAGGAACTGGAAGATGAAGGAGAAATTTACGAGGGAATCGATGATATCTGGCCAGATTACCCATCACAGGAAGATTTCTTTTTTAACGAAGACGAATATTAATCAAAACCATTCTTAAATAAAAAAAGCCATCTGCAAGGATGGCTTTTTTTTATTGAGAACAGATTATTTTTCCATCTGGTCAATAACAGCCTGTGTAACCCCGGTGTAAGAAAAGCCCCCATCATGAAAGAGATTCTGCATGGTAACCATCCTGGTAAGGTCACTGAATAATGTAACCAGGTAATCTGCGCACTGATCACCGTCGGCGTTGCCTAGTGGACTCATCTTTTCAGCATAACTGAAAAAGCCGTCAAATCCTTTCACGCCGCTGCCCGCTGTTGTGCGGGTAGGAGATTGCGATACAGTGTTCACCCTTACTTTGTTTTTTAACCCGTAATGATACCCAAAGCTACGGGTGATGCTTTCAAGTAATGCTTTTGCATCAGCCATCTCGTTATAATGCGGAAACACCCTTTGAGCTGCTATATATGTGAGGGCCACCACGCTACCCCATTCGTTGATGGCATCCATTTCATAAGCCGTTCGCAACACGCGATGAAGACTCAATGCTGAAATATCCATGGATTTTTGATTGAAGCCATAATCGATCTCCGTATAACTTTTTCCCTTCCGCATGTTAATACTCATGCCGATCGAATGAAGAATAAAATCAACCTTTCCGCCAAAATGTTTTACCGATTCTTCAAACAATCTTTTTATGTCGTCAATACTAGTAACATCCGCACCAATAACGGGAGCATGAACCGCTTCAGCCAATTTATTAATTTCTCCCATTCGCAACGCTACTGGTGCGTTTGTCAATACCAGTTGAGCACCTTCTTCATAACAACGCAATGCTGTTCTCCATGCAAGTGATTTTTCGTCCAATGCCCCGAAAATGATCCCTTTTTTTCCCTTCAATAAGTTGTATGACATAAGCAATATTGATTTATATTTTTTCGCTCCTAACTAATGCTTGTAAAAATAGGAAGTTATTTTTCATCAATTGCAAAAGAATGGTTGAAGAGCTGTTAGCTAATTCATGACCATCTCCCTGGCATTTTCTAACGCTGCAGCAGTCGGCTTTTCACCACTGAGCATCTGGGCTATCGTGGTAATGCGCTCCTCACGCGTAAGCAACCTGATATTTGTCTTCACTGTATCCTCGACAATTTGCTTATAGACGTAAAAATGGGCATCCCCTTTTCCAGCAATTTGCGGCTGGTGGGTGATACAGATAATCTGCCGGCTCGCAGACAAATCTTTCATGATGAAGCCTACCTGACGGGCAGCCTCACCCGAAATGCCTGAATCAATTTCATCAAAGATCATAGTAGGAAGATCCACCGATTCAGCCACAAGAGATTTAATACATAACATCAACCGGCTGAGCTCACCACCGCTTGCCACTTTGCGGATGGGTGAAAACTGCCTGCCCTTATTTGCATCAAACAAAAATTCAATATCATCCACTCCATGTAAACGCAATGCAGACTGGCTTTGCTGTGAAACAAAACTTTGAATCGCAACTTTTAAGCGGGCATTCGGCATGCCTACCTGTAACAGTAAAGCATTTACTTTTTGTTCTACATAGTGCACCTGGCTGTGCCGGTTTTCAGATATTTTCGTAGCAAGTGCCATTGCACGCAGGTGCATTTCACCTGCCTCTTTTTCCTTTGATTCAATTACCTCGTCAATGTTCAATACTGCCTGCAATTTCTCCTTCAACTGACTGGTGATGAGCAACAATTCATTGGTTGTTTGTACACCATGCTTTTTAAGCAATTTGTAACCTACAGACAATCGTTCGTTGATCTGTTCAATACGGGCCTCGTCAAAAATAATTCGGTCATTCAATGTTTCCATCTCTTCTGTAAGATCCTGCAGTTCAATATGAGCCGAGGTCAGCCGGTCAATTATCGCTCCTAATGGTGGATGATAACCGGCGAATGCCTGCAACTGGTTACTTAAAATTTTCAATTGTTGCACTATGGGCTGGTCGCTTTCATTAAGACTGTAGATTGCTTTCGACAAAGCTGCTTTTATGCCTTCGGAGTTGCTGAGCAATTTAATTTCAGCTTCCAGGTCCTCCAGTTCGTTTTCCTTGAAACCGGTTTCAGCCAATTCTTCATACTGGAACTTTGTATAATCAAACTCCTTGTGAAACAGACTCTTCTGTTGTTGCAATGACTCTATTATTTTACGGGCAGATTGCAGTTGCCTGAATAAAGTCTGGTAGCCAGCAATAAGGTCTCCATTTCCTGAAAGGGCATCCAGCACTTCTCGCTGGAAGTCGCTTTCTGCCATCACCAAAGTATCAAATTGCTGGTGAAGGTCTACCAGTGAAGAACTTAGCTGCTGTAGCTGTACCAGGTTAACCGGAGTGTCATTTATGAAAGCCCTTGATTTGCCATTAGCCGCAATTTCACGTCGAATTACCAGTTCGTCCTCTATATCGAGGTCGTTGTTGTGTAAAAATTGCTTGATCTCCTTTTTGCCGGCTACCCTGAAAATACCTTCAATGAAACACTTTTTTTCCCGGCTTAATAATACGGTCGTGTCCGCCCGGTCTCCCAGTATCAGGCTGAGCGCACCCATAAGTATAGATTTACCAGCCCCGGTTTCACCGGTTATGATATTCAATTTTCCGGAAAAGTCAATGGTTATTTCGTCAATGATCGCGTAATTCTGTATATGAAGCTGCTGGAGCATATTGATCTGTTAGCAACTGGCAAATTAACCATTTCAACACGAATCAGGGTAGTAGATTTCAACAATTGGTGCGATAGTCTGGCCGCACAACTTACCCATAATGAAAAAGGTGCCCATTACTGGGCACCGGTGCAAATCTTTCTAATTATTTTATTTTACATCTACTGCATCGTTCAATTCGGTGTCAACCAGGATGCGGCCGCAATTTTCGCAAATGATTAATTTTTTGCGTTGCTTGATCTCACTCTGTTTCTGTGGAGGTATAGCGTTGTAACATCCGCCACATGCGTCTCTGACTACCGGTACCACTCCAAGCCCGTTGCGGTAATTTTTGCGGATACGGTCATAAGAAAGCAACAACCTCTCATCTACCTTTTCCCTGGCTTCAGCCGACAATTTATTGAATTGTTTTTCTTCCTTTTCTGTGGCAGAGATAATTTTTTCCAGTTCATCTTTCTTGCCTTTCAAAACCGTTTCTTTAGCGCCTACATTTTTCTTGGCTTTTTCAAGCATCACTGCTTTCTCAGCGATTTCCTCATTGGCATCCTTTATATGCTTCTCTGCGAGTTTGATCTCAAGCTGCTGCATCTCAATTTCCTTGTTGATCGCTTCAAATTCCCTGTTGTTTTTTACATTGGTACTTTGTTTTTCGTACTTCTTAATAAGCGACTCTGACTCTTTGATTGCCTCTTTTTTCTGCTCGATAAATTCTTTGATACCATTGATTTCTTCTTCTATCCGGGTTTGCCTCGCATTTAATCCTTGTATCTCATCTTCCAGGTCACTTACTTCCATGGGTAATTCACCCTTCAGGATCTGGATCTCATCTAATTTTGATTCTATTTTTTGTAAGGTAACCAGCGCGGTTAGTTTTTCTTCAACTGAAAAATCTTTTACGTTAGGCATATTCAATGTATGATTTGTAGTTTGTAGTACTGTCTAAAAGTTCAGTACCTCTTATGAAAGGAAGTAATTGACCGGGTTGGTATCTACCTCCGTTTTAAGGAGTGCAAAGCTACTGAAATTTACCATCAATAATTCATGAATAAGCTGGACGGTATATTGTTCACTTTCAAAATGGCCTATATCAGCCACGACCATTGCTCCGTTGGCCTCGAAAAACTCGTGGTATTTTAAATCTGCCGTGATAAAAAAATCAACTTTTCGTGCTAAGGCGTTGCCAGCCAGGAAGCCTCCCGCTCCTCCGCAAAGGGCAACTGTCTTCACCGGCCGGTCTCGCAGCGCGCTATGTCTTATTATCCGTAAATTGAAACATTTCTTTAACAAGCTCAAAAAATCCCGTTCTTCCATGGGGTGTAACAATTCGCCAACAAGCCCAGCTCCTACCGACATATGTTGATTCTCCAGAGACATTATATCATATGCCACTTCCTCGTAAGGATGGGCCGCCATCATTCCCTGAATGATCGTTCTCTCCAGGAATGCGGGAAATATCACTTCGATCTTGATTTCTTTTTCCTGGTGCCTGTCGCCTTTTTTGCCAATAAATGGATTTGTATTCAATCCTGGCTTGAAAGTACCCAGGCCTTCGACACTAAAGCTGCATTCACTGTAATTACTGATATGGCCTCCTCCGGAACTAAAAATAGCGTTTCGTACCATTTCGGCTTTGTCTACAGGTACAAAAGTAAAAAGTTTTTTTAGTGTACCCTCCCTGGGAAGAAGCACGGATCGGTTTATCAATGATAATGTATCAGCAATTTTGCCATTTACACCGTTCAGTACATTATCCAGGTTGGTATGAATGGCATAAACGGCAATGTCATGTTTAATAGCGGTTATAATAGCTTGCTCAACAAAGCTGTTGCCGCTTAATTTTTTCAACCCCTTGAATACAAGGGGATGATGACTGATAACCAGGTTGCATTTTTTATGGATAGCTTCATTTATTACTGCCTCTGTAGCATCCAGGCAAACAAGCACACCTGTGCAGTTCCAGGAGGCGTTCCCTGTGAGCAGCCCGCAATTATCGTATGATTCCTGGTATGGTAAGGGAGCAATTTTTTCAAGGAAGTTAGTAATGTCGGAGATAATCATGGTTGCTGCTTGTCCCTTTATTCAATGATGCTTTCTACCCGCGTTAGCTTTCCATTGTCATTTACCCCTTCGATCACAACGCGTAGCTTTTTGCTGAAATCATTGTTATAAAAGCTTACGGTAGTTTTTTTCTTTTCTTTATCAAGAAAAATAAAGGGCTCCCAATATAAGGTGGTCCGTAGATCATTTAGCTCGTGAAGTGGGTTACTTTGCGCATAATCCGGTGAGTAAAATTCCCTCGCCGGTGTGTATCCCATTACGGTTACTTTACTTAGCCCAACAAAATCATTCGACCTCGATTCACTACCTTTCTTGGTGTAAATAGCAATGGCTCCGCCGGCCCCGCCACCTACCGCCCCCATAAACGGCGGGCGAAAGACCTTGATGTAAGCAATGTCCGACATAGAAAGGGAAGAAAGTGACTGCGGATCCGAGCGCATTTCATTCAGGAACAAGTCGGGCGACCCTCCTCTCCATGACAACGTTGCATTGCCACCCGAGGCATTGCTAATCATTAAACCCGGCACTTTGCCCTGCAGGTAATTAAATACCGACATAGCGCCGGCAGCGGTGATATCATTCGTTAAATCAAAACTGTATCCGTCTCCGCCCTTGAATAGACCACTGGTGTAGACATCATCTGCTTTTTGCGCGGCATTCCGCGTCTTTCCCCTGACCACCACTTCCTCCAGCATCTTTGCTTTTTTGCTACGGTCAGCATCCAGTTTCAATGTTTGTTCGTGAATGTCTTTATATGCGGCAATCACGTTTTTGTTCATGCCCTCCAATCCTTCGTTGATATTTTCAGGTAACTGAACAGTAGCATTCCCCTTCCACAGACCGTTTTCGAGATTTAATAATGAATTGTCTACCTGTCGTTTGTCTTTATTTAACTGGAAAAATACTTTAGCCGTGTCATAGAATACCATCGGTTCCGATGCAAATTTACCACCCGCTAGTAGCGGCACCGAGAGGAATTGGGAACTGGAATCTTTAAGCTGAACAATAAGGTTTAAGAGGTTGTCTTTTGTTTTGCTGCCGTTTCCACTTCCGCCAACCAGGCTTCCCTTTAACGTAAGGTAATTATCAGGCATAAATTTCAACGTTGGCAACTTTCCCTGCGCAAGATCTTCCCATTTAAAGCGACGCCAGCCGTGAGTAAGCATCACCAGTTCCAGCTGTTGAGCCACGCTGTCTGCGAATGAGGAGAAATAATAACCGGGATCATGAACATAGCCTTTAACATCACCTGTCAATAAAAATCGACTATAAATATTGTCTTCATTTTCATTTACAGCATTTACAGAAGCATCTGTTACCGACAACGACAGATTAGAAAGGAGTGTATCCGGTATTTCAATTTCGAGTACATTCTTTCCCCGCTTGTTCAGGCTTTTGACAACACTTCGTTCATAAGTATCAAAAATGAAGTCGTTGTTGTTTACAAAGATGATCCTTTCAGCCATTGGCTGCCAGTTGCTATTGAAGACCGTTAATTGCAGCACGCCGGAAGGCAGCTGGTCTATGGGTATCCTGCCACTATTTAAAAAGTTTTCCGTGAGGTTAACTCGGGCCCGGTACACCAATTGCTGGTCCATATGAGCCAAGAGGTGCACCTGTTTTAATAACTCGTTTCCTTCCGTTCTACTCACTACAAAAGTTACCGCTCCCGGCATTTTTGAGGCATTCAGCACAAGACCCGAATTTTTAGAAGCAGGTAACGGAGTAGTAATTTCTTTATTTGTCGAGTCTTTCCATACCGCGGTATAGGTAACACCTGTAGCCGGTACTAACTTAAATGAACCCATGCCATTGTGCCGGGATACGAAATCAATGATCTTTTTGCCATCGGATCCACGGATGTAACCATTTACCTTCACAGGCAGGCCGTACTTATCATTGGCTTTGAATGCAACCGTAGATTCAAGCTGGGCTACCAGGTCGCCCCCTTCAGGAAAAAACTGTAAGGAGGTTGCATTGGCTTTTGCTGCAGGCTCTGCAGATGCTGCCGTAACAATGCGAATGTTTTTGTTGTATAAAAAGCTGGTATCAAAATTAAGCATCCAGGAAGTGAAAGCCCGCAGGTGAAGGTACTGCCCCGTGAAATTCGCCGGCACTACAAAACTGGCAGCGGCCGAAGCACCCAATACCGGCCCCGCTACCCGTTGCAATACAACTCCTTTGTCATTGATGAGCTCTGCGTAGAAATTCTTACTGATGCCGGACAGCGTAGTACCGCTCATAATATATGCCTTGAACCAGATTGTTTCACCTGGATTATAATAGTCTTTATCGAAATGGAGATGTATTTTTTCTTGCGGAAAATTGTCTCTGTAAACATTCATCATTGAATCCATTTTTTGACCATATACCAGCAGGTTGATAAAAAAAAACAGGCCGACTAAAACCAGGCGGTATAAAAAACGCGTCATACTTGTTGATTGGATGATGAAAAGGCAATGTAAATGTAATTAATGAATAATTCAGTAATCTTGCCTTCACACCAAATTACTTTATTTATAATATGGTTAACATAGCAACCCCTGAACTATACAGCGCGTATAAGGCTTCAATGCAGAAAATTGCCGATATCAGGTTCTCGGCAGCCCTTTTACAATGGGACCAGGAGACATATATGCCACCTAAAAGCATCTCAAAAAGAGCACAACAAATTGCTACACTTACAGAGATAGCCCATCAACTTTTCACGAACGAAGAAATGGGAAACCTGCTGGAAGAGCTCAGTCAAAGAGGCGACCTTACAGCGGACGAACAAAGAAATACAGAACTTTCCCTGTACGACTATAATAAGGAAAAAAAGCTTTCATCTGAATTTGTAAGGTCAATGAGTGAAACTATTTCGCAAAGTTTTGAATCGTGGATGAGTGGACGAAAAGCCAATTCATTCCGGGTTTTCGAGAAAGACCTTGCCAGGCTGTTAGCATTGAAAAAAGAGCAGGCGTATCAGCTGGGTTATGAAGGGCACCCATACAACGCCCTCTTAAATGAATATGAAAAGGGCGCCACGGTAGAACAGCTGAACGATATTTTTGATGTTATTGAGCAGCCTCTCAGTAATCTTATTCAAAAAATAAGTGACCAGCCCCAGGTAGCGGATGATTTCCTGCTAAAGCATTTTCCGGAACAACAGCAGTGGGACTATGGCATGGAACTGGTGAAAAACCTTGGATTTGATTTCAAAGCCGGCAGGCAGGACTTTGCCGAGCACCCCTTTCCAACGAACTTCAGCAGTAAAGACGTACGCATTACAACAAGAATAGATGAGCATAACTTTGGCAACATGACCTGGAGCTGCCTGCACGAATTAGGGCATGCCTTGTACGAACAAGGCCTGCCGGACAGCGAATATGGTTTACCGCTTTCCGAATATGCATCATTGAGTATTCATGAATCCCAATCCAGGTTATGGGAAAACAACGTTGGCCGAAGCGAAGGTTTCTGGAATCACAATATTTTAATGTTGAAAAGTAAATTTACAAGCCAGCTGGAAGGTATAGATGCGCGTTCTTTTTTCAAAGGCATCAACAAAGTGCAGCCTTCCCTCATCCGAACAGAGGCCGACGAACTTACTTATCATTTCCACGTAATGATTCGTTATAAGCTGGAAAAACTGCTTATTGCAGGAGAACTTACCGCCCGTGATATACCGGCAGCCTGGAACGAGCTTTATAAGGAACACCTGGGTGTGGTTGTACCTGACGACAAGCAAGGCTGTCTACAGGATGTGCACTGGAGCCATGGAAGTTTTGGATACTTCCCGACTTATAGCCTGGGAAGCCTCTATGCTGCACAAATATTCGCTACAGCGGCAAAACAGCTGCCATTTCTAAAAGAGGATATTAACAATGGAAAAACAAGTGCCTTATTGGCATGGTTACGTACCCATATACATGAACATGGTCGAAAATATACAAGCAGCCAGTTATGCCGCACTATCACCGGGGAAACACTTAATGTGAACTATTTTCTTCAATATGCCGTAGATAAATACCAGGATATCTATAATTTTAAGTAACACTGATTGTATGAAACGCTTGCTGCTGTGTATTGCCGGCATAATGTTGCTATCCGCTTTTAGCTCTTGTAAAAAGAAGATTGATAAGAGAAAGGAAGATTACGTGCTGGCAATCATGGTAAACGGCAGCTGGTTTCTTGAAAATTATACTGAAAATGGAATTGACAATACAGCCGATTTTAAAGACCATGTGTTCAAATT
>JBBJOD010000612.1:0-2550 GCA_037721715.1 Chitinophagaceae bacterium
CAGCCGGCGGAAATATTCCCGAAGCGGTGATCGGACCGGATGCTGATATTTTCGAGATGGATATTGATGCATTGAAACGGGCATTTGACCTGAACTTATATGGCACACTGCTACCTACCTGCATTTTTGGAAAAGCTATAAGCCAGCCTGCTCCGGGTGAAAGTGGAAGGGGAAGTATTGTAAACATTTCTTCTATGGCTGCCCAGTCTGCGATCACGCGCGTTCTGGGTTATTCGATGGCCAAAGCTGCAATCGATAATTTTACCAGGTGGATGAGTGTTGAGCTTGCCCAGAGATATGGCGACAAGATCCGGATGAATGCCATCGCACCCGGCTTTTTTGTCACCAATCAAAACAGGCATTTACTGGTAGCAGAAAATGGGTTTACCTCCAGGGGAGAAGCAGTGATCCGAAATACTCCGTTCAAAAGATTTGGCGAACCGGAAGAATTAATTGGTACATTGTTATGGTTGTTGAGCGATGCATCGCGCTTTGTTAGCGGTGAGGTAATTTGTGTGGATGGAGGCTTTCATATTTTTTCTGGCGTATAGTTTAAATCAATTCATAATCAATGGAATTATTACAATCATGGCGGTGGTTTGGCCCACAGGATCCGGTGAGCCTGCAAGATGTATCACAGGCAGGGGCAACCGGTATAGTTACTGCACTTCATCATGTACCTCACGGTGATGTGTGGCCGATAGAAGAAATCGAAAAGCGAAAAAACGAGATCAGCGCTGCAGGGCTTTCCTGGGAAGTAGTTGAAAGCGTAACGGTGCATGAGGCCATAAAAACGCGAAAAGGAGATTACCAGTATTATATAGATAATTATAAGCAAACATTGCGCAATCTCGCTGCCTGCGGCATCCGGGTGGTAACCTATAACTTCATGCCGGTAAACGACTGGACGCGTACCACGCTAGATCACCCGATGCCTGACGGGTCTAAAGCACTGTATTTCTCCTGGTACGACCTGGCCGTATTTGATGTGCATATCCTGGAACGGCCAGAAGCCCTCAAAGATTACCCGCCTGAAGTACTGGAAGAAGCCAAAAAACGCTTCAACACGTATACGCCTGAGCAATTGCAGCACCTCTCAGGTGTGGTGATGTTCGGCATCCCCGGAGAAAAGAAACAAACGGTTGAAGGCATGCGCGAGCAATTACAACAATATACGGGCATCGACCATGCCATATTGAGGCAAAACCTCGCATATTTTCTTCAGGAGATTGTACCGGTAGCAGAACAGGAAGGCATACGCCTGGCTATTCATCCCGATGATCCGCCATTTAGTATCCTTGGACTGCCAAGGATTGTAAGCAATGCTGATGACCTTTCCTTTATTTTGTCGGCAGTAGACAGCCCCGCCAACGGACTTTGCTTTTGTACGGGATCTCTTGGTGCCAACCCGCAAAACAACCTGGTTGAAATGATCAAAAAAACAGGTAACCGGATCAATTTCGTACACCTGCGTAACGTAAAAAAAGATGTAACCGGTAATTTCTTCGAAGATGATCACCTGGCAGGTGATGTAGATATGTATGCGGTTATGAAAGAGATCCTGCTAATTCAGCAAACACTGCCGTACCCGCTTGCTTTTCGGCCCGATCACGGTCACCAGATGATGGACGACCTTAATAAAACGACCAATCCTGGGTATTCTGCAATTGGAAGAATGAGGGGCCTGGCAGAACTACGTGGACTTCAATTGGGAATTATGCGATCCATAATCCAATAAACGATTTAAAACTATATGATACCAGGAAAAGTGGCGGCTTTTGGAGAGATTCTGTTTCGTATTACTCCTTATCCCGAAAAAGGCTCGGCTGAATTCTCATTGGGAGGTGCGGAACTAAATGTGGCCACGGCGCTTGCTGCGTGGGGAACCGATGTTGCGTACATTAGCCGTTTACCAGATAATATTTTATCAAAGAATGTAGACAAATTATTGAAAGGCCTCCAGATCGATACGGGGCGAATGCTTTGGGGAGGTGAGAGGATAGGTATCTACTATATGGCGCCTGGTGGTGATATGCAATCACTTTCTGTTGTTTACGACCGAAACTACTCCGCTTTCAGCCAGCTTCAGCCAGGCTCTATCGATTGGGAACCCTATTTAACAAACGTTACGTGGCTGCACTTTACTGCCATCACGCCAGCCCTCAACGAAAACGCTGTGGCAATTTGCCATGAATTGCTTTCGGCTGCCAGCTATAAAAATATTACGATCTCAACTGATTTGAACTACCGGCGATTGTTGTGGAAATATGGTAAAATGCCCACGGAAGTAATGCCTGCACTGGCTGAATACTGCGATGTGATTATGGGAAATATCTGGTCTGCAAAAGATATGCTGGGAATAGAATGGAATGAAAAAGAACTGGTCAGGGGTGATAAGAGCAGTTGTAAAGACATGGCAACACAGGTAGCCGAAGGCATCAAACAACAATTCACCCGATGCCAACAGGTAGCCTTCACCTTCCGTTTTTCGGAACCTGATGGCCATCTTAATTATTTTGCTACATTGTACAATCAAAACGGCCTATTTGA
>JBBJOD010000145.1:0-9828 GCA_037721715.1 Chitinophagaceae bacterium
GAGACCCTTTCCCAGTCCGCCAACCCGGCTTCCAAACCTGTAATTTCCCGTGGCAAAATCAAGGCTTATTACCACGCCTTTGTTATAACCCGAGTCGGTTTCATTCCAGGCGAGGTGCAGTTCGTTATACTCCACTTCCATGCCCACTGGGCGGGGACGATTCCGCGTACGATAAGTTCGGCTCCAGGTGATAGTGTTTAGAGGAAGTCCCAGTTTGGTAACATTGACCAGTGAGTCGTTATACAAAAATAAAAAAGTGCTGTTGTCTCTTCCCTCGTCGAGGTCGGCAGCGAGCCAATCAGCAGCGCTTACACTAAACCGGTACTCCATTACTGAGCGGATGGTGAGGCTTGCCGTATCAGCTGTAAAGAGCAGGGGTTTGTGCAGTCCGGACAAAGGGTCGGTTGCCAAGGCGAGACCATAGAGTAAGCCATTAGAAAACAGGCGCACCTTTTTAACGGTGAGGTTTTGTGAGCCATAAGAAAGTTGTTTGCTCAGTTCAACCCTACCCTGGCTACTTAGTTTCAGCAGCCTTCCATGAGTGCCTGATGCAGCACTATCATTGCCACAAATGATATAGCTACCGGTAGGTAAGTGTATTGTATGGAGGGGTTGTTCTGATTGAGCGGAGGCAATACCCAATTGAAAGGTCCAGGTGTTGCAGGGCGCTAGCGACGGTATTTGTGCGCCAAGGTTACAACAGAAAAGCAGGACCAGAAGCGTAACGAATTGGTTTTTCATTAAAGCAGTATGGTTGTAGCCAGTCAGTTCTATGTCACCTGGCGCCTTTATGGTCGAGCGCTAAGTAAAACATACGAATAATAGCTTTTGCCTTAAAGATAATACGCTGGAGGGGAGAAGCGCAACTCAAGGGGTGTAAATAAATTTCGCTGAAACATTGTCTTTTTGTTTTTTGTTTTGCCCGCAGGGACTTATAGTTTCATCAACGCTTCCATACTGTCTTTAAGATCCCCGGATGCAGCATCGAACAGCACATCCTTCGCTTTCTTGGAAGCTTTATTATCGTTCGATTTTTTGATGGTTGCCCTGATAGGATCGAGTGCGTCGAAGAATTGGGGTACCTGGTTCTCGTAGCGTGCATCGGCTTCCATACTTTGAAGCAGGTCTTCGTACGCATCCAGGATATTGTAAAGCTCTTTTACATTGTCGGTAGTGTGCCGCCTTGGAATACGGTCAAACAGTTCTTTTAGTTTTTCTGCGGTGTCAGCCATGTAGTGTTATTCAGATGGAACAAAAGTACCAACAAAGCAGTGTTGAATCGGGTTCGAGTTCCTGTGAGCCGGCTGACCGGATAGCGATTAACGATCCTACCATAGCCATATAACCGAAAATGGGTTTTCTTGCATTTACGCTTATCATCAGTTAATTGTTGCGTGTACAGTTGATGACCGCCGCGAATATAAAGATCAATAAACTTTGCCAGTACTCTTCCGCTATTTTAAAAGCTATGTACCTTTTCTCTTGGTCGCAGGTGCCAACTGCCTGCTTCTACGTTGAAAATTTCTTCACCCACGATGATGGTTACCCGTTAGCTTATTTTCTCGGAATAACCCGCGGTCTATCCATGAAATGGTGATTAAAAATGGGACCTAAATATGTAAATACAGGCGCTCTAGCAGCAGTCGAGAAGTCAGGCAAAATTGTTTATATTAGAGGCTTCCAAAACGCTGCAGTTGACGTATGCACTTTATTTTTAAAATGCCTACTTCTTTGCGCAAGCAAAACACTCATGATTTCCAGCCTTCTCCCCTCCTTATTCAGCTTTACTGGAAAAAAGGTAGTTGCACTACTTTTTTGTTTAATTAGTTGCATTTTTGGATTAACTCAAACACCTACCTGTAGACAAACTTCCTTTATTCGGAGTTATTCCAATGCAGATTCCGCTGCCACCATAATTGATATGGCCGCTGTGGGTACCAATGGTATGATATTGGTAGGGGAATATTATAGTAGTACTACTAGTGGTTATGAGGGCTTTGTTTTTCGCATTGATAGAGAAGGTAATAAATTATGGGAGTTGCAACTTGCCGGACCACAATCTCAAGTCTGCCGGAATATTATACAGTTAAGTGATAATAACTATCTCATAGGTGGATATGACTTTACCCAAACAGCCAGCTATTTTGTAGCCAAGTTAGATAGCAATGGGACAATGATATGGCGGAAGAATTTGAACAATGTTGCTTTTAGTAAATTGGCAGAAGCATCAGACGGTTCAATTGTAGTAGCTTCCTTAGCTAGAATTTCAAGCGGAATGCATGTCTCGCGGTTAACAGCAAGCGGGGATCCAATGTATTCATTTGACTATAGAATACCTGGAGAACTGTATAGTAATGAGTTAAGGGATATAACCGTAAAAGAGGGTTTTGTGTATCTAGTAGGAACAAGATTTTACTCACCAGGCGGCAGTGGTATGTTTCATGGATTTCTATCCAAGGTGGAAGTTGCTACTGGAAATATGAACTGGACTAAGCTCTACAAGTACAATGCGGGTCCGGAACAATTCTTACAGGTGTTCGATTATGGAGATAATAAATTGTGCATTCTTGGACAAAACGACATCAATTCCTCTAACCTAAACAATGTCATTATTTGCGATACAGCAGGGACAATACAAAGTACCCGCTTTTTCCAATATGGATTATATCGTCAATTTGGAAGTGCTGTTTTAGATAATAATAAAAACCTCATTTATACTAATAGAAGTTTTGGCGTGGGCACTAATAATCTAACTATTTGTTCAATAAACCCACTAACAGGAATCAATTGGTCAAAGTCTTATCCTCAAGTCGTTAGTCCTTTAGTGACAAAGACTAAAATAAATGCTGTAAATGAGTTTTTTGTTGCAGGCAAAATTTCTCCTGGCAGAAGCCATTTATTTATAGGTCGATTTTCGTCCCAAGGAGATATGGGTTGCAATCCACAACCGTTGGCAGTGGATTTTGGAATAGGAAGTTTGAACCCTTCTAACATATATTTATCAAAATTTGTTATAACCTCTTCTAGCCAGTCTGGACCTGTGGTGCCCTTCGCAAATGCCATTGCTTCAGGGGCAACTGAATGTAGTTTGACGAACACCTGTTCAACAATATCCTTAATAGGAGGAGACACTATTTGTAAAAGAGGAGATACCTTATTGCTTAGGATTATAAAAAATACTGCCTGCTCTTCAGTGCCGCAATTATCATTTGATACATCTAGGTTCACTCTCATAAGCTATTTTAGTGATACTGCTCTGCTGAAAGTGAATCAAGCAGGCAGCTCAGTAATTACTGCACAGATTATAACCAATTGTGATACCCTTACCGATAGTAAAGAAGTCAATGCGATTTTTTCTCCCGATAGTATAGCACTCGGTGAAAACACGACACTGTGCCCTTCTAATAGCAAGCTTCTCAATGCAGGCAGTGGATTTAAAAATTATCTCTGGCAGGATGGTGCTTCAAATTCAACTTATCTTGTTACTATTCCAGGCACATATTATGTCGAAGCTTATAATTATTGTGGGGAGGTCTTCAGAGATACAATAATAATTAAAGGTGCCCCTCCAATTGCTTTTGATTTAGGGCCAGATAGATCTACATGTAAAGGAGATACCATTACCATCACAGCCCCCACCGGTTTTTTAAATTATACCTGGAGCCCCGCATATAATATAAACTCCACATCTGGATCAGTGGTGGGTGTATACCCTAGTGTGGATACAATATATAAAGTGGTTGCAGAAAAAACACCAGGCTGTTTTTCCTATGACTCGATTCGAATAACTGTCTATCATTCACCTTCCATTAATTTAGGAGCAGATAAGAGCATTTGCCAAGGGGATAGTGTAGTTCTTAATGCAGGACCAAGCTTCATCTCCTATTCCTGGAACACAGGTGCCGTAACGCAAAATATTACTGCAAGAGCCGTTGGAACCTATCGCGTTATTGGAACTACAATCGATGGCTGCGCCTCTACTGACGCATTCGATGTACTTAATATTCATCCTTTGCCGAAGCCCACTTTAGATCCTTCAAGTGAGCTCTGTACGAGAAGTAGCCGTCTATTAGATGCTGGTATTTATACATCCTACTTCTGGCACGATAGGTCTACTTTGCGAACCTTTACTGCAAATGGTCTGGGTACTTACATGGTCACAGTGAAAGATGAAAAAGGATGCATAGGAAGCGATACCACTCATATTACCCAAATCTTACCACAACCCAAGAATTTTTTGCCTATCGATACTGCCGTCTGCAAAAATGGAACCTTGTTACTAAGACCTACTCAAAAATTTTCTTCATATATGTGGAACACAAGGGCCACAACTCCTTCCATCACTATAAATGTGCCTGGAATCTACTGGATAGAAGTAAGGGACTTTAAAAACTGTTTTGGAAAAGACAGCATCCTGGTAAATCCCAAGGAATGTTTAAAGGGCCTGTATGTACCAAGTGCATTCACACCCAATGGAGATGGAAAGAATGACAAGTTGAGGGCTCATGTTTTCGGCAACCTAAAGCAATTCACCTTTACGGTGTTTAATAGCTGGGGACAAATTCTCTTTCAAACCTCTAATTCACTCATAGGTTGGGATGGCACCATCAACGGAAAACAACAGCTTACCGAAGTATTTGTTTGGACTTGCCATTACCAATTTGCAGATGAGGAGCCAAAATTTGAAAAAGGCACTTTTACGCTTATTCGATAACGTCTTACGGCTTGCTATAAGTACCACAAATAACAATCATAGACTGATCAATTCTCAAATACTTACCCAAATAGTAACGCTACTAACAAAAAGATATGCTCGGTTCGATCTTTCCCCATAATCTGCAAATCGGCGAAAAATGGTAAAACAACTCAGATCATGAAGCCCTCCTTGTAATGCTAAAAAATGTCAAGGCTTAGAGCCAATAACAAGATTGCTGCTATTACATGCGACTCCAAAGGAAGTTGTTATCTGAAAACGGCAAATTGTTGTTTTCGAGGTTCATTATTTCTAAATAAATACGTTCTTATAATTAGCCCTATTTCCTTACCTTCCTTTTAAATTATTTCCATGAGTTCGTCATTATCTCGCCGCAAACTATTAAGAAATGGTTTACTTGCAGCAGTAGGTACATCATCCCTCGGAGCAGCAGCAGCATCGGGTTTCCTTTCTACCAATAAAAATGTTGTTGATGGCATTGAAGCCTGGACAGATTTTAAAATCGGAATCGCTTCTTATACCTTTCGAAAGCTAAGCCTTGATGATACCATAAAAGCGCTGCAACGGTTGAATTTAAAATACATTTCCATTAAAGATTTTCACCTGGCACTTACCAGCACAAAAGCAGAAAGAGCAGCGGCAATGCAAAAACTAAAAGATGCCGGGATAATACCGCTAAGCTGTGGCAACATTACCATGCAGAATGATGAAACAGATGTTCGCCGTGCCTTTGAGTATGCAAAAGATGGCAACATGCCTGTTATTGTATGCAGCCCTCACCCCGATTCCATGCCGCTACTTGATAAGATGGTAAAGGAGTATGATATCAAACTCGCTATTCATAATCATGGGCCGGAAGACAAGCGCTTTCCTTCTCCGTATGATGTGTACAAAGCGGTTCAAGGGTACGATCAGCGCATAGGGCTTTGTATTGATGTAGGCCATACGGCCCGTGCAAAAGTGAATCCAGCAGAAGCGATTGTAAAATGTAAAGACCGGTTGTACGACCTGCATTTTAAAGACATCAATACTACTGAACCTAATGGCACAACCATAGAAGCAGGCCGCGGTGTTCTTGATCTCCCCGCGATAGTAAAGGCTTTACAAAAAATAAAATACAGCCGGTTGGTAAGCATAGAATATGAAGGCTGGGAAACAGATCCGCTGCCTGCGGTAGCAGAAACAGTTGGTTATGCAAATGCTTTATTGGCAATTAGCGGTAAAAGGAAAATGAGCTGATATGTTTTTATACTGGCTTTTTACATCCGGGCATTCAATTCGCGTTCATGCACGGGCTTGTGAGGACACAATCCCCTGAAGTCAAAAAATACTGGAATACCACCAATGATGATGGCACGTTAATTAGGGGTCAACCGAAGGATTCCTGAAAAGCAACGACTTCAGTCCTGAATGGGAAATACCCTGCAAAATAATTTTGAGCTAATCACGCCGCCAGTTCTACAGGAGAAAATCCGTTTGAATTTCGACCATCTCATTTATTATCCAGCTATCTCTAACCGGGTCAAAACTTTAAAATTGCTGGTGTGCGTCATTTCTTTCCATAGGCCTTTACCTGCTGTTTTTGTACACCCAAACCATCAATCCCCAATGCCATCACATCTCCGTCTTTTAAGTAAATGGGCGGATTCAAACCGAGGCCTACACCAGCTGGTGTACCGGTAGAGATTATATCACCAGGTAATAGCGTCATAAACTGGCTGAGGTAGGAAATAAGAAAAGGTACCCTAAAGATTAAATTTGAAGTTGATCCGTCCTGCATCTTTTTCCCGTTGACAGTTAACCATAAACGCAAGTCATCTACATTGGCTATTTCATCGGTCGTTGCCAGGAAGGGACCCAATGGTGCAAACGTATCGCAACTTTTTCCTTTTACCCATTGACCACCGCGTTCTAACTGAAATGCCCGTTCACTTACATCATTGTGAAGGCAATAACCGGCAATGTATCCAAGAGCCTCCGATTCTTGTATATAAGATGCTTTCTTTCCTATCACTACCGCCAGTTCTACCTCCCAATCAGTCTTCTCAGAATTCTTTGGAATTATCACATCATCATTCGGCCCCGCAATGGCAGTGGTCGATTTAAAAAAAATGATAGGCTCCTGGGGTATGGCGGCATTGGTTTCCCGTGCATGGTCGGCATAATTCAAGCCAATGCAAACTATTTTGGAGGGCCGGGCTACCGGGCAATCCAAGATAATGTCACCGGCTAGCTGCCGAAGCTGGTCTGCATTTGCGGTTACATAATGCTGCAAACGCTTTAAACCATCGCTGCCAAAGAATTGTTCATTGTAATCTTCTCCAAAGGCGGAGGTATCGTAATAGCGATCGTTGAGTACCAATCCCGTCTTAGTTGCTCCCGCTTCTCTGTACCGAATTAATTTCATAGTTTTTTTATAATAGTTTTACTCGCACCTACATCTATTTTAAGTAAAGCAGTAAGTAGCATGAAGTCTGTGGGAGATCAATTGTTCAACTTTACAAATCCCCCATCAATTGGATAATCATTACCAGTAATAAAACCAGCCTCATCTGAAACGAGATATAAAATCAAAGAAGCCACTTCATCTACGTTACCCATCCTTCCTATAGGTTGCGATTTTGATAACTTTTCAAACATTTCTGTTTCTTTGCCGGCGTAGTGTTTTGCAATAAATCCATCAACAAAAGGGGTATGCACACGTGCCGGAGAAATAGTGTTACTCCTTATTTTGTCTGCTAAAAAATCCCGTGCAACAGATAAAGACATGGCGTGTACTGCCCCCTTGGTCATGCTATATGCAAATCGATCGGCAATACCCACTATTGCCGCAATAGATGACATGTTTACAATAGCGCCTCCACCGTTTCGTTTCATAATAGGAATAGCGGCATGCAAACAATTATAAACTCCTTTTATATTTACCTGGTACAACCGGTCAAAGTCTTCCTCAACCGTATTTTCAGCATTGCCGATGTGGGCAATACCAGCGTTGTTAAGCAGTATGTTCAACCCTTCGATTCTACTGAAAACAGCATCCACTTGCTGTTGTGCGCTTACATTGCATGGATGGGCCATCGCATTACCTCCTGACGAAGTGATTTCTTGCACCACCTGGTGTGCTGCTCTATCTGAGAGATCAATTATGTGCACTTCTGCCCCCTGTTTGGCCAGAAGCAGAGCAGCAGCCTTCCCTATGCCGCTGCCTCCACCTGTCACCGCCGCTACTTTTCCATCAAGTGTAAACATGCATTTGGGAGTTAATATTAGAGCCGATGCCACTTTTGGAGTCCACAGAAGAAAAATAAGCAAATAATTCAAGTGAAAGCATCTTGTATGGTACTTTTACCAATGACGTTACTGCGGCTGGCTCTTTTGCTGACCGTCGGGGCAGGGTTGATGCCGGCCTAAATTCAGGGTTAAAAGAAACTGGTACGCTCCGCTTAATTGTCATTCACTAACGGCTTCTACTGAATGAAATATTTTTGACTACCTGTTGATGGGCCACTTTAGCTGCCTGCTATCTTTCATCAGGTATCGTACGGAGATGGGCTAACGCAGGTCCAGCCGCCATCTATAACTATTGTTTGCCCCGTAATATGGCGTGCCGCATCAGAAATTAGAAACAACGCGGTATCAGCTATGTCTTGTGTTGTAGCCGGCCGCCGCATCGGTGTTATATGCGACCAAACTGCTTCATAATCTGCTTCGAGCTTCGTACGCTCTGTAAGTGTAGCACCTGGGGCAATGGCGTTGACGTTAATACCGTATTCTGACACCTCTATCACAAGATTTTTTGCCAGCATTTCTATAGCGGCTTTGGTCATACTATATGCAGCCAGATTTTTATGCGCCTGGTGCCCGGTAACAGACGACATGAATAAAATGCTTCCTCCCGAACCTTGTTTTTTCATCTGCCGCACAGCAGCCTGCGCTAAAAAAAACGTACCCCCCAGATTTGTATGCAGCACTTTGTAAAAATCACCGGGTTTATAATCTAAGAAATCTCCAAACAAAGTGATACCTGCATTTGCAATGGCGATAGTAAGCTTACCAAATTTTGCAACTCCGGCATCTACCAATTGACTAATAACTAACGGGTCAGATGCATCGCCCGCAAAGCCCTGGCAACCGCCGAATTCTTTATTAATTTCATCCACCGCCTTCGTCACAAGCATTTCATCAATGTCGTTCAATAGCACCGAGGCGCCACGTGATGCTAAGCGATGGCAGATTTCAAAACCGATGCCTTGTCCTGCACCTGTTACAATAGCTGTTTGACCTTGTAAATCCTTCAAAACATAAATATTTTAATTGTGATTTTCTTACTGTTGGTTAATGCGAATCCCTCGTGACAGCACTCCCTGAACCTCCGCGTAAAAAATCAAAGTCGGCACCTAAGTGCGCTTGCTCTACATGATGCTGGTATATATATACATAACCCCTGGACGCAACGTTACTTTCGTTCCTCGGCAAGCTACGTTTTCGCTTTTCAATTTCTTCATCTGTGAGATCAACCTCCAACAGGCGATTAGGTACATCAAGTGTAATTATGTCACCATCCTGAATAATGCCCAACGTTCCTCCCGCCGCAGCTTCCGGCGATACGTGCAGTATCACAGTTCCAAAACCGGTTCCGCTCATACGTCCATCCGAGATACGCACCATGTCGGTAACACCTTTTGCCAGCAATTTTGCAGGTATGCCCATGTTACCCACTTCAGGCATCCCGGGGTATCCTTTTGGACCCACGTTTTTTAGAACCAAAATGCTGTTTTCGTCAACCTGCAGGTTGTCATCGTTTATTTTGTTTTTATAATCATCTATATCTTCAAAAACAATAGCCTGACCTCGATGTTGCAATAAATCACTGCTGGCAGCAGATGGTTTTATAACAGCCCCATGCTCGCAAATATTCCCTTTCAAAACGATGATGCCCGATGTTGTGTTGAAGGGCTTATCAATTGAAGAAATAACCTCGGTATTGTAACAAGGTGCCTGCTCATTATTTTCCCTGATGGTTTTCCCGTTTACCGTCATACAATCACCATGCAACTGCGGGAGAAGTTCTTTTATTACCGCAGGCAGCCCTCCTGCATAATAGAGGTCCTCCA
>JBBJOD010000146.1:0-9822 GCA_037721715.1 Chitinophagaceae bacterium
CTATGCTACGGACGTATTTGCCAAAGAACCACCGGATATAGATCATCCATTTTTTACCATGGAGAATGTGATCCTTGCCCCTCATTGTATTGCATGGACGCATGATATGTTTAAAGACATTGGCATCAAAGCCTGCATGCAGGCAGTAGATATTGCGCAGGGAAAAATACCGCAGGATGTTGTGAATACGAGTGTACTCGATACCTGGAAGGGGAACCCGGTTGTTGATTAATTAATACTTGAATTTAAGCATTATGAACAGCGATAATCATTTACAGGAAGTAGACCTTGCTACCTATCAACCGTTTATCAATGGAGCATTTCTAAAAAACAACCCTGACCGGGAATTTATAGAAGTGTTTAACCCGTGTACGGAAGAATTGATTGCACGGGTACCCAGGGGCACCCAGGCCGATGCCGACCGGGCAATTGCCGCAAGAAAATTGGCACAGCAGGCATGGAGCAAAAGGACTTCATTAGACAGGGCTTCTTACCTGAAAGCAATGGCAGATGTAATAACGAAAAACCGCGTATTGCTTGCCAGTGTTTTATCCAAAGAAATAGATATGAGTTCACAGATCAATAAAACACAGCTGGGTAAGATCACAAGGATGGTTAAAAGTTCGGTGGCTGAAGGTGCGATGGTTGCCACTGGCGGTAAAAGGAACCCTGATTTTTCAAATGGATATTACTATGAGCCAACCGTTCTTTTAGGAGTAGAACAGCATTGCGAGATCATACAAAGAGAAATTTTCGGTCCCGTACTGCCCGTTATGCAAGTGAAAAATTTTGACGAAGCCATCAGCATGTCCAATGATTGCGAATTCGGACCTACTTCTTCTGTATATACCAACGATATCAATAAAGTACTCAAGGCAAGCAAAGAACTTCATTTTGGGGAAACATATTTCAACAGGGGAAATTTTGAAGCCATCCAGGGATTCTATGCCGGATGGAAAAAGTCCGGTATCGTGGTGCGGATGGAAAACATGGTCTTGAGGAATACTTGCAAACAAAAGTAGTTTACATGCAGCAGAACTGATCTTCACCCGTAGCCTTAAAGTAGTTATAAGAAGTTATCATGCTATGGCGGAGATCTTTTGTTCAATGATTCAAACTTTCAAAAACATATTACTACCCAAAATCAAATCATCAATTGCTTCAGTTAACCGATCAAACATATCATGCTTAAAACTTATCCTTCAGATTTTGAACAACGATCAACCGGTAGAAAGCCCCATAACGTGTTGGCTATCGTTACTGGTGCCCTTTTGTTTTTATTAATACTTAGTGTGGCTGGTGCGTTGAAAGCCATGGTAAAGGATACAATTTTGAAGACAAAAACAAATATGGTAGTGGAACTAACGTTTATAGCTACCCGTGACTATCCGGATCCTTTTAACCAGGTTGTGCTCGACGCTATCTTTACTGATCCTAAAGGCCGGGAATTTCGAGTTCCCGGTTTTTGGGATGGTAACAATAAGTGGAAGGTCAGGTACTCCTCCCCGGTTATAGGTACCCATCGCTTCCGTAGCGTATCCTCGGAAGCGGGTGATAACGGGCTGAACGGGGTAACAGGCAGAGTAGTAGTGCAGCCTTATAAAGGAAAGAATTTACTCCTGATACATGGTGCATTGCGAATAGCAGATGACAAGCGCCATTTCGCTTATGGAGACGGCACCCCTTTCTTCTGGCTGGGTGATACCTGGTGGATGGGACTTACAAAACGGCTCTCATGGCCTGAAGATGTAAAAGTGCTTGCTGCCGACCGGAGCAAAAAAGGCTTCAATGTTATCCAAATTGTTGCAGGATTATACCCGGATATGCCGGCCTTTGATGAACGTGGAGAAAATGAAGCCGGGTTTCCCTGGGAACGCGATTACTCACGCATCAGGCCGGAATATTTTAAAGAGGCCGACAAGCGCATTATGTACCTGGCAGAACAGGGCTTTGTTCCATGTATCGTAGGAGCATGGGGGTATCACCTCGAATGGCTTGGTGAAGAAAAGCTTAAAAAGCATTGGCGTTATATTATTGCACGTTGGGGCGCATTACCCGTGGTTTGGGTTGCCGCTGGTGAAACCACCATGCCATTTTACCTTTCTACTTCCAAAGAAGCAGATACCGAAAGGCAGAAAAAAGAATGGACCAATATCATGCGATATATGAAGGAATCAGATCCGTTTCACCGGCTCATTACCTCTCATCCCTCCCGAACTGCCCGCGCTTCAGTAACCGATCCTTTAGTACTGGATTTTGACATGCATCAAAGCGGCCATGGATCACCGGGACCCAAGCAGGCTGCGCAGGCACTCGAAGGATGGAAAAACGAGCCTGTAATGCCCGTCATGAGCGGAGAATCACGCTATGAGGCCCTGGCTATCCCCCAACCACTCCCTGCTGCTGCAGCAAGGCAGGCATTCTGGGCTCATACCATTTACACCGGTTTTGCCGGTCATACCTATGGAGCAAATGGAGTGTGGCAGGTAAACGGCCGCGACAAACCATATGGCAAGTCGCCGGGCGGTAACAACTGGGGTGTAACGCCCTGGAATGAGGCCATGCAGTTACCCGGCTCAGCGCAACTTGGCTTTGCCAGAAAATTGATAGAATCTTTACCCGCATGGAACAAGCTGGCGCCATTTGCCGAAGGGGTATCCAGCGATTCAGCCAAACTGAGTCCCTTATGTGCTGCTGATGGCGACAGGCTTCGTGTGGTTTATATACTTTCTCCCGGCAATATTAAAGTTCGCTCCCTTGTACCCGGTAGTAAATACAATGCATACTGGTTCAACCCGGTTACTGGTGAAAAACAACCGGGGTTCACGATAACAGCAAACAACTCAGGAGAAAGCAATGCAGTGTCACCTTCCGGAGAACAGGATTGGGTATTAATAATTCAAAATTCCAAAGTTAAAGTTAAAGGAGCTTTTTAGGTGTTGCATGAATAATTCATGCACTGTGATCAATTTTTGAATGTGCCAGGAAGAATATGCTGGCAGCACCTGATGGCAAATTTCCCCAGGTAACAATCACATTCTGTGTTCGACAGAAACTGCCCCATACCCGGATAAAAAATGTTGGATGATGACTGAATAAAATTATTACCTTGAAATAATACCTCCGGATTCTATTCATGCAAACGATCAAAGTATTGAAGTAACATTCCAGGTCATCCGTAAAAGTAAAATCCCTTATGCTAATAAAAGATGCTGTATTGTTCATTGCAGCTATTATGATCATCAATACATCCCTGCAGGCACAAAAAGGTTCACTGGTAAAGCCTGGTGGTTCCATGAGTCCATACAGCGACAGCCGACCCATGGCAAAATACCGCCTTGATGCCAAAGATCATGGTGTAGTGCTGCAATACGGTACAGGACCCGACAGCAGTGATTTCCAGGGAGCAAGGGATGTTTTTGTGTATGAACAAGAGGGCACTTATTACATGCATTATGATGGTGCAGGAATCAACGGCTGGCTGGCATGCCTTGCAACGAGTAAGGATCTTTTACACTGGCAGGTGAAAGGTCCCGTGCTGGATTATGGAAAGCCGGGAAGCGATGATTCGAGATCGGCATCTTATGGTAGCGTGTACTATGATGGACTTAAATGGCACATGTTTTATATGGGAACACCGCATGTTTCTCCTGCACCGGATTATATTCCTGCCTTCCCCTATCTTACAAAGAAAGCTGAAAGCAAAGCCCCGGGAGGCCCATGGAAAAAACGGTATGACATCAATCCTATCCAGACAAAACCGGGAACTTACTATGCAGGATCGGTAAGCCCAGGACATATTATTAAACAGCCTGACGGATACCTGATGCTGTTTGCCGCCTCCACGGACGTGCCTGATATCAAACGTACCCTGAGTTATGCGCGCACAAAAAATCTTGACAGTGCCTGGACTCCTGACCCTGCACCCTTCCTGCCTCTGGAAGAACAGGTAGAAAATTCGGCCGTGTACTATGAGCCTGCCAATAAAACATGGTTTGTATTTACAAACCATGTAGCCCTCAGAAATAAGCTGGAATATACGGATGCTGTATGGGTGTACTGGACAAAAGATTTAAACAAATGGAATCCTGAAAATAAGGCAGTGGTGCTGGATTCCGTAAACTGTAACTGGAGTAAAAAAATAATCGGGTTACCTTCTGTTGTAAAAGTGGGTAACAGGCTGGCACTATTTTATGATGGCAATGATGCCCCTGAAATCCCACGTGGTAACAAGAGCCACATGCGCCGGAATATTGGCCTGGCATGGCTGGACCTGCCTTTACTGCCCCCGGCTGACAAATAAGGTTAGAAGATAATTTTTTTAAAAACCCTATAACCAGATGAGTGAAAGATTTAAAGGGAAAGTAGTTTGGATCAGTGGCGCGGCACAAGGTATTGGCCGTGGCATTGCCGAATACTTTGCTGCTGAAGGAGCATCCGTTGCACTGGTTGATATCCAAAAGGAGGCGGGTGAAAACCTTGCAGCAGAGATATGCAGCAAGGGGGGTGATGCCTCATTTTTTCTATGTGATGTGAATGACGAGGCTTCTGTAAAGGATTGCATTGATCAAACCGTAATCCGGTTTGATGGTATACATATTATCATCAACAATGCGGCGGTTAATATAGTGAGGTCGCTGCATGAATATACCAGTGAAGAATGGGACTGGCAAATGGGAGTAAACCTGAAAGCGATCTTCCTTTGCTTTAAACATGCCTATCCTTATTTAAAACAACAGCAATCCAGTTGTATTGTAAATTTGGGTTCAGTAAGCAGCTTCGTTGGCCAGGCAAGAACACCGGGTTACATTGCTTCAAAGGGTGCAGTGCTGATGCTCACCAAATCAATTGCCATTGATTATGCCGCTGATGGAATCCGGTGTAATGCGGTTTGTCCGGGTATAACGGATACACCTATGCTCAGGGAACATATGGGTAACAATGATGTATTGGAAGAAAGATTAACACGCGTGCCGGCAGGACGGATTTTAACTCCACTTGATATAGCCAGAACAGTTGCCTATCTCAGCTGTGACGACTCTATTGGGGTTACCGGTACCAGCATATTAATAGATGGTGGTTACCTCGCCACCGCCGAATGGAAAGGAGATCGACATTATGAATAACCTGCAATTCGCCTGTGCCGATTTTACCTTTCCCCTTCTGTCACATGACAAGGTCTTAAGCCTCGTCTCCATGCTGGACTGTGAAGGGATAGACATAGGTCTTTTTAGTGGCCGGTCTCACATAACCGCTGAAACAGAGTTCCCGCAAATAAATCTTCGTGCAAGGCTCCTGAAGAAAAAGCTGGAAGATCTAGGATTGGTTGCATCTGACGTTTACCTGCAGCTTGATACGGACCTTTCACTGTTTGCTATAAACCATCCTGAACAAACCCGTCGGCAATATGCCCGTGAACAGTTCCTAAAGTTGATAGAATATGCTGTGGAACTCGGTGCCGATCATATTACAACCCTGCCCGGGATGTATTTTAAGGATATCGAAAACAATGAATGCCTTCAACGTGCACATGAGGAACTACAATGGCGTACCGCGAAGGTTGCAGGTTCAGGGCTATCGTTTGGCGTTGAAGCGCATGTGGGTTCTCCCTTCGCCAGCCCTGAAGATGCAGCTGCGTTGATTAACGCTGTTCCGGGCTTAACGTTAACATTGGATTACACGCATTTTATCCGTAACGGCTATATGCAGGAAGAAGTAGATCCTTTGCTTGCTCATGCCAGCCATTTTCATGCACGTGGTGCAAGGAAGGGGCAACTGCAGGTATCCATGACAGATAATACCATTGACTATGTAACGATTACAGAAAACCTCAAACAGCTTGGTTACAATGGCTGGATCGGACTGGAATATATTTGGATAAACTGGGAAGGCTGCAACCAGGTGGATACCTTATCCGAAACCATCAGGTTAAGGGATATTATAAAAGCTGCTTACCGGAGAATAATATAACCTGCGGGATTATACCTTTTTTACTAAAGATTATTTTATGAACACAACAGCCCTTAAGATATTCCGACAAAAATTAGCTGGCAAAGAACCTGTTTACGGCCTCTGGATTACCCTGGAATCTCCCGGCATTACAGAAATGGCCGTGGGTCTGGGATTGGATTGGGTTGTGATAGACGCAGAACATGGCCACCTCGACTGGAAAGATATTGTGAACCATATCCGCGCAGCTGTCCGCAGTGAAACTATTGTACTGGTTCGCATTTCAGAATTACAGGAAGGGCTCATTAAAAGAGTGCTGGACCTGGGTGCTGATGGAGTGGTGATCCCGCATATAGAAACACCGGAAGAATTAAAACGTGCCATTGCTTTTTCAAAGTATCCGCCTGAAGGCAGCCGTGGTATTGGCGCTGAGCGGGCCACTGCCTGGGGCCAGTGTTTCGCTGAACATGTAACGGAGGCCAATGATGCGGTTTTGGTAGTGCCCATTATTGAATCTGTGCTTGCCGGAGATAATATCAAATCTTTGCTTGAAGTAAGCGGAGCGGAGGTTTTCTTTTTTGGTCCGGCAGATTATACTGCCTCCGCAGGTTTTGCAGGCCAGTGGGAAGTGGCTGAAGTAACTGAACACATGAACATTGCAAAAGAAAGCGTTCTTGAGGCAGGTAAGCATTGCGGCGTAGTAAGTACCGGTATTGAGGATCTGCAAAAACGACATCTGCAAGGCTTTCGTATGCTGGCTTATGGTTTCGATGCAGGGCTGCTGATTAAAAGCATACGCCAGGTTTCGGCTGCTCTTGGCCGTGACAGGAAGATGAAACCTGACTTATCTGCTGGTTCTTTAACAATTGATGCACGCGCAATTAATGAGGTCCCCGGTGGTTTTGAACCGGATCGTTTTGAAAAGATCACCCACACGGGAAAGGAGAGCGCATAGAACTGGTGCAGGGGGTTGTAAGTGAAGCAATGGTTAAAAGGCGTACCAGTGCTGTAAACCTCTTTACTGCTATTGTAACATTCGCACCGGGCAACACTGTCTTGCCCGCCCATACACATCACCATTCGAATCCATTACATTGCTTTCGGGCCAGGTAGGCGTTGAAGTGGAAGACAGGCGTTATAACTTATCTCCGCTTGACAATGTTACGATACCTGCCGGTTATGCTCATAGTGTAAAAAATAGTTCTCACCTTAAAGCGGTTTTTCACATTGCCATGACTGTTGATCAACCGCAACGTACGTTGGTCGCGCAGCAACATGCTGCTTTAAAAGTATTCCGGGGATGATTTCAATGGCCATCCGGTCCCCGAACGTGTTCGCGTACAGGTACTGCTTACCGTTACCCTGCCTGACCAGGAACAGAATTCATTGATTTCTTTTATGAGGCATTGATGCCCGGCAGTGGAATGAGCGGAGGATATGGCTGTTTCACCAGGAAGGGGGTTACCCGCGCATCTCCATAATTTTGATGAATCGATCTGTATCTTTCAGGGAGAAGCCACCTGCATGTTGAGGGTCGCAGGTACTCTATGTTAGGCCTTGCCACGGCGATGCAGCCAAGGGGGAGGGTTCACTACTTTATCAATGACGGCAATCAACCAATACTTGATATGGGTCTATGTCTATGCAGGGTCCATGCCTGTTAGAGTTGAAGTGGAGGATCGGCTTGCGAACAAATAGCAGCGTTGCAAGAGAATTTCAACTACTGAGAAAACAAGAGAGGACGAAAAGGTATCACCTCTTCCTCCCCTGTTGAAAATATTCTGGATTAAATAAACCGGGATGATTATCCATGCAGTAGTGCAGGTACAGGTTGGCAAGTTCTGGTCCGATAACAGAACCTTGAGAAACCCCTTTTGTTCATGCTACTATTGTTCCGAGTTCTAATTGCTGTGGCGATCTTTTATGCTCACTACCACGTCTCTTATTTGCAGCAGCTAAAGGTGGTTTGATAGCAACTTCTTTAAATCGCTACCGATGGGTCAACCATCATCATTCGCATAGCATCAAATAATTAAATTCAAAAAGCTAATTCGAAATTAATTATTTGTTCGTGACAATTAATAACCGGGGTTCTGGGTCAGCTTATTATTTATCTGCACTTCTCTTGTAGGTATTGCATAAAGCAATTTCTGGGGAGTAACGTTGAATGCAGCTGGTAAAATCCATCCATACAGTGCTTTCACTCTTGCCCCTTTTGCAATTAACGCTTCAACTGCTTTACCGGTGCGGATGAGATCAGTCCAGCGACGATTTTCAAAAGCAAGCTCATGGCGCATTTCATTGGCAACATTTTCGGCGGTTGCAACCGTAAGGTCTGCAAGGCCAGCTCTTCTTCTTACTTGGTTAAGGTAAGGAAGGGCAGCGGCGGCTTTGTTTTCACTTACAAAGCATTCAGCGAGCAACAGCAGGGCTCCTGCATACCTGAAAACCGGCCAGTTGTCATCTGTATTATATTCAACAGTATAGGGTGGGTGCCGGTACTTATTTACGAAATAGTGGTAAGTCTTGCCGGGGGTAGGAGTATACCCAACAGGGCTTTTAACGGTTTCTGCCGTAAAATTATCACCACTTTGTGTTCCTTCCGCTAGTTGGATAGATGCAGGAAGGCGCTGGTCTGTTGGTTCGTAAGAATTTACGAGTTCCTGCGTGGGCACGTTCCATCCACCGCTAGAAAGTCCACCCCTGATGCTGGTACCACGTAGGCCCAGCAATACTTCACTGTTGGTAACTTTAGGGATGAACCGCCACGCGAAATCACTCTGCTGCCCGTCATTACCCATTTTATATTGAACTTCTAAAATTGATTCCCTGCTGTTTTTGTTGGTTAAGGCAAATACATCAGCATAATTGGGAATTAGGGCATAGTTCATTTTGGTAATGTCCAATAGTTCCGTTTCAGCTTTAGCCAGTTCTTTTGTTGGTTTTGACATATAAGCATAAGCCAACAACATTTTTGCTGATCCTTTTGAAGCTCTTCCTGTCTGGGGGAAAGTTACAGCAACCGGAAGCTTTGGAATAGCAGCTGTGAGGTCAGTAATGATCTGGTTGTATACCTCTACATCGGTATTGCGCGGTAGAAAAGCACCTTCTGCGCCTGTTAATTCCTCTAATTGCAAAGGAACCCCGCCATAATGTGTCACCAGGTCGTAATAATAATATGCCCTTAGGAATAAGGCCTCGCCCGAAATGGAATCAATTGCTCCCTGGGTTAATCCGGCAGCAGTTTTAATACGTGTCAGGATAGTGTTAGTCCTGGAGATTCCAGAGTAATCATTTCCATACCTGTTGCCTGGGTTATTTGGTTCCTGGCTTGAAATGCTGTTGTCAAGGAACTGCGCGATTGCCTCTACACTCGTACTGGTACCCCTGTCTGGTCCGTAATAAGTGAAAAAGGTATTGTCAGAACGCATCTCATCCATATAAACCCCTGTTAATGCAATTCCCCGAAGGTTGCTGTATGCTGCGGTTAAAGCCTGTTGGAACTGGGATTTGTTTTGAAAATAATTTGAGCCGCTTAAATTGGTTTGGGGAACCAGGTTCAGGTTTTTATTACAGGAACTGAACCCTGCAGCTATTGCTAAAATTACAAATAAGATTTTCTTGTTCATGTGCTAAGTTTAAAAAATTAAAGTATCCTTTATCAAAAGCCGACATTTAATCCAAGGGTATAAATTCTGGAAATAGGATAAGCAGTGAAGTCACGTCCCTGGCCCAAAGCGTTCAGTCCGTTGATGCCTGCTTCCGGATTCTGGCCCGGGTATTTGGTCCAGATAAACGCGTTCTGCACACTTGCATTGATTCTTACATTCTTAATATACTGGTTTGCTTTAAAAGGTAAAGTGTAACCCAGCG